>WRNU01000009.1 GCA_009776435.1 Betaproteobacteria bacterium
ATGTGCTCCACCTGCGGGCGCAGGTTCCAGGTCACGATGTCGCCGGGCAGAAAGGTTTTGTCGGTGACCGTGTAGCCCTGACGCTCAAAGTAACGTTGCAGATTGAGCACGCGGCGGTGGTCGATGTTGGCGTCCGGTTTTTTCAGCCCCCATCGCGCGGAATTCGGATAAGCGGAGAAATTTTTCCGCATGTCTTCATGGACGCGCTGTTGCAGATCGATCCCCTGGGGGCGCAGGGCGCGGATTACCACGTCCGTGCAGACGCCCCGGATGATCGGGATGTCGCCCATCGGGTAGGAAATTCTGGCGTAGGCGGGGTCGTAAAGGAGGGTTTTCCCAACTTGCGTGCGGGCGTCCTGGACGAAACGCTCCGGCGAAAAGGCAAACGCCGCCGAACACGCAAAAAGCATGATGGACAGAATGGCGGCGCGAAAGAGGAGATATTTTATTGGCATGACCGTAACGAGAAAACGCGCGGCAGGGAAATGGGACGAAAAGCGTGGACGATTCGGGAAATGGTGTTGTACCGCTTGACGCCATTATAATGACAACATCTCATTCTCACACGAGTGTGCGGTGTACTGAAAGGAGCGAAAAGCAATGCGCTGGGTTTTCTATTCGGTCATAGCCCTGGTGACGTTGGTGGTCATCGTGCCGCTTGCCATACTGGCTGTGGTTTGTGCGATGGCCTGGCCGAAATTGCCCGATCTCGATTTTCTGACCGACTACCAGCCTCGCATTCCCCTGCGGGTGTATACCGCCGACGGTTTTCTCATCAAGAAGATCGGCGAAGAACGGCGCGCGATCGTCAAGATCGAAAACGTTCCCAATATGCTCAAGCAGGCGCTTGTTGCGGCGGAAGACAAGCGTTTTTACGAGCATAGGGGGATCGACCTGTCCGGGGTGGTGCGCGCGGCTCTGGCCAATCTGCGCGGGAAAAGGCAGGGGGCATCGACCATCACAATGCAGGTTGCGCGTAATTTTTACCTGTCGCGGGAAAGGGCGTTTCAGCGCAACCTGCACCAAATGCTGCTTCCACTCAAGATCGAACGCAATCTCAGCAAGGATCAGATTCTTGAGCTTTACATCAATCAGATATACCTCGGTCAGCGTTCTTACGGTTTTGAAACCGCTGCGCGGACTTATTTCGGCAAGTCGCTCGGAGAGCTCACGCTTGCCGAGACTGCCATGCTGGCCGGACTGCCAAAGGGGCCGTCCAGCCTGAATCCGATCGTCAATCCAAGGGGCGCAAAGAAACGACGGCGTTATGTACTGGAGCGTATGCGGGATCTCCGCTTCATCGACGAGGACGCATATCAGGCGGCAATCGAAGAACCCTTGCAGATTGTCCCCAAGGACGCGGGGCGCGACGACCCGAGCGACCTCAGCGCGGTGCACGCCGAGTACGTGGCCGAGATGGCGCACCGGATCGCGGTCGAGAAGTACGGCGAACGGGCGACCCGGATCGGACTCAAGCTCATCACCACGATTACCCGCGCCGAACAGGCAGCCGCCAACGATGCCCTGCGGCAGGGGGTGATGGATTATGACCGCCGCCACGGCTATCGCGGCCCGGAAAAATACATCTCCTTGCCGGAAGGCGAGTTGGACGGGGGGATAATCAACGGAGAACTCGACGAGGCGCGCGAGGCCGATGAGAGGTTACGTGATTATGGCGACCTGCTCCTGGCCGTGGTCGTCGATGCTTCGCCGAAAGAAGTCACCGTGTTCCGCAACGGCGAATTCATCAGGATTGCGGGGAAAGGGTTGAGCTTCGCCTCGCCCATGCTGAAATCCGATGCACCGCAGGCGCGGCAGCTGCGGCGGGGGGCGCTGGTGCGTATCCGCAACGGTGGCGGAAACAAGGGATGGGAACTGACCCAGATGCCGGAAGTGGACGCCGCCCTGGTGTCGATCGATGCCAGAACGGGCGCGGTGCGCGCTCTGGTCGGCGGGTTCGATTTCAGCCGCAACCAATTCAACAACGTCACGATGGCCAGGATGTGTGCGCCCGACATTGAATGTCCAACTTCGCCATGGAATATGGCGGCGACTTACGCAGTGTTCGCCAATGACGGCTACCGCGTCGACCCGTTCATGGTCATGGAAATCCGGGATGTCAACGACAAAACGCTGGCCCGCTTCGATACGAAAACGGCAGGAAAGGACGCGCCCCGCGTGAGCGATGCACGCAACCCCCGAATCATGAATTCGATGCTCCAGAAAGTGGGTTCCCGCGCCCTGAACCGCAAGGACATTGCCAGCAAGTCCGGAACCTCTGGCGATCACACCGATGCCTGGTTCTGCGGCTATAACCCCGCAATCGTCGCCGTGGCCTGGGTCGGCTTCCCGATTCCGCGCAACATGGGACACGGCGAGACGGGCGAGACGGCGGCGCTTCCGATATGGAACGATTACATGCGAAGCGCGCTCGCCGATGTTCCGGAAACCTCATCTCCTCGCCAGAAAGCTTCGTCCCGGAGCAGAACCCGCCGCTGATGCCTTGCCCGCCTTCGGCGGTTCTGTTCGTCATGGCCGTCCGAACCCACTATAATGAGCGGCCTTATAAGTTTCACACGAGAGCACGATGCGCTGGAACATACAAAAAGCGGTGCGCTGGAACAAGCAAAAAGTGATGCGCTGGTTTTTCTATTCGTTCGCCGGACTGGCGGTGATGATGGTGATCGGGTTTGCCACGCTAACTGCGGTTTCCCTTATGATCTGGCCCAATCTGCCCAACCTCGATGCCCTGACCGACTATCGGCCTCGCGTCCCTCTTCGGGTGTACACCGCCGATGGCTTCCTCATCAGTGAAATCGGCGAGGAACGGCGCGCGGTCGTCAAGATCGAAAACGTCCCAGAAACGCTCAAGCAGGCATTGCTCGCAGCGGAAGACCTTCATTTTTACGAACACATGGGGATCGACCTGTCCGGGGTGGTGCGCGCAGCTCTGGCCAATCTGCGCGGGAAAAAGCAGGGGGCATCGACCATTACGATGCAGGTAGCGCGCAATTTCTTCCTGACGCGGGATCAAACCATGACCCGCAAACTGCACGAAATGCTGCTTTCGTTCAAGATCGAGCACAACCTCAGCAAGGATCAGATTCTTGAGCGTTATATCAATCAGATATACCTCGGTCAGCGTGCTTATGGCTTTGAGGTTGCCGCCCAGACTTATTTCGGCAAGACGCTCGGCGAACTCTCGCTTGCCGAAATCGCCATGCTTGCCGGGTTGCCAAAGGGGCCGTCCAGCCTGAATCCGATCGTCAATCCAAGGGGGGCGAAGAGGCGGCAGGGTTATGTGTTGGGGCGCATGCTGGCAGTCGGTTTCATCGACAAGACGGCATATCAGGCAGCAATGGAAGAACCCTTGCAGACGACCTCCGGGAGCGCTGCACGCGACCCGAGCGTTCTCAGCCCGGTTCACGCCGAGTACGTGGCTGAAATGGCGCGCCTGATTGCCGTCGATAAGTATGGCGATCAGGCCACCCAGATCGGCCTCAAGATCATCACCACGATTACCCGCGCCGAACAGGAAGCCGCCTACGATGCCCTGCGACAGGGCGTGATGGATTATGACCGTCGCCACGGCTATCGTGGTCCTGAAAAATATCTCTCCCTGCAGGCAGGCAAGCTGGACGATGAAAAGATCGACGAGGAACTTGTCCGGGCGCGCGAAGACGATGAGAGGCTGCGTGACCTGGGTGACCTGCTCCTGGCCGTGGTCGTCGATGTTTCACCGCAGGAAGTCACCGTGTATCGCAACGGCGAACTGATCAAGATCGCGGGGAACGGACTGAGTTTCGCCGGGCCCATGCTGAAAGCCAGCGCGCCGCAGACGCGGCAGGTGCGGCGGGGGGCGCTGGTGCGTATCCGCAATGGGGGCGGAAACAAGGGATGGGAACTGACCCAGGTTCCGGACGTGGATGCCGCCCTGGTGTCGATCGATTCCAGTACGGGGGCGGTGCGCGCCCTGGTCGGCGGGTTCGACTTCAATCGCAACCAGTTCAATAACGTCACGATGGCCAAGCGTCAGCCCGGCTCCAGTTTCAAACCCTTCGTTTATTCGGCCAGTCTCGAAAAGCAATTCGCGCCGGGAACGTTGGTCGCGGACGAACCCATGTATCTCCCGGCGGAGCTTACGGGACGTGTAGCCTGGGAACCGAACAATTACGACAGAAAGTTCAGCGGCATGATGACGGTGCGCGAAGCACTGGTGCGCTCGAAAAACATCCCGGCCATTCGTGTGCTCAACGACATCTCGCCCGCCTACGCCCAGAGATACATCGCCAATTTCGGCTTCGATGCCTCCAACCATCCGGCTTACCTGACGATGGCCCTGGGCGCGGGCGCGGCTTCTCCGTGGGAAATGGCCGCAGCTTACGCGGTGTTCGCAAATAGCGGCTATCGCATCAACCCGTTCGTGGTCAAGGAAATCCGGGATGCCAACGACAATACGCTGGCCCGTTTCGAATCGCAGGTGGCGGGGGTGGACGCGCCCCGTGTCATCGACGTGCGCAACGCCTGGATCATGGATTCGATGCTTCAGGATGTCGTACGCCGTGGCACGGGTTCCCGCGCCCGAGCCCTGAACCGCAAGGACATCGCCGGCAAGACAGGAACCACAAACGATTACGGCGATGCCTGGTTTTGCGGCTATAACCCCGCAGTTGTTGCCGTAACCTGGATCGGCTTTCCGGATAAGCCGCGCAACATGGGTAGCGGCGAGACGGGCGGGACGGCTGCGCTTCCGATGTGGATCAATTACATGCGGGCTGCGCTCGCCAATGTTCCGGAGACTTCTCTTCCTCGCCCGTCAGGCATCAGTAGCGCCCTGGCTGGAGAGGGGGAACACGAAGACTATTACTACGCTGAGAACAAACCGCCGGAGTTGCTCAATCCCAACGACGGACTCGACGAGCTCCTGGTGGATCTGGATAATCCGCCTGCCAATGCGGAGGGCTACGTTCCCCCCGCGCCCGTTCCGCAAACACGTTCGGGCGATCCTGCAAGACAACTACGGCAATCCGGCGGAGCAACCGCGCCCATTTCTCTGGCGAATCCGGATGACTCGGTAATTACGGACGACGCGAAAATTCTTGGGGATCTGGGATATTGATTGAACACGGGTTGAACGCAAACCTCGCTGGGGGGGCGGTGAGACAGGCGTTTTTGGAGCCGCAGGCTCCCCTGAACAGCCTCCTTCTCGAGAGAGCACGATGCGCTGGAACAAGCTGAAATCGAGGCGCTGGCTTTTTTATTCGTTCGCCGGGTTGTTGGCGACGATGCTGATCGGGCTTGCCACGCTGATCACGGCTTGCATTGTGATCTGGACCAAACTGCCCGACCTCGATGCCCTGACCGACTATCGGCCTCGCGTTCCTCTTCGGGTGTACACCGATGATGGCTTTCTCATCAGGGAAATCGGTGAAGAACGGCGCGCGGTCGTCAAGATCGAAAACGTTCCCGAAACGCTCAAGCAGGCATTGCTTGCGGCGGAAGATCTTCATTTTTACGAACACATCGGGATCGACCTGAAAGGACTCGTGCGGGCGGTCTGGGCCAATCTGCGCGGAAAAAGGCAGGGGGCGTCGACCATCACGATGCAGGTAGCGCGCAATTTCTTTCTGACGCGGGAGCAAACCCTGACCCGCAAGCTGTACGAAATACTGCTTGCACTCAAGATCGAGCATCACCTCGGCAAGGATCAGATTCTCGAGCTTTACATCAATCAGATATTCCTCGGACAGCGCGCTTACGGTTTTGAGGCGGCTGCCCAAACCTATTTCGGCAAGTCGCTCGGCGAGATCTCGCTTGCCGAGACCGCCGTGCTTGCCGGGTTGCCCAAGGCGCCGTCCACCCTGAATCCGATCGTCAATCCAAAGGGTGCGAAGAGACGGCAAGGTTATGTATTGGGGCGCATGCGGACAATCGGTTTCATAGAAGAGGCGGCATACCAGGCGGCAAAGGAAGAACCCTTGCAGACGGCTTCCGGAAGAGCTGCGCGCGACCCGAGCGTTCTCCGCCCGGTTCATGCCGAGTACGTGGCTGAAATGGCGCGTCTGATCGCCGTCGAGAAGTACGGCGATCAGGCGACCCGGATCGGCCTCAAGATCATTACCACAATCACCCGTGCCGAACAGGAAGCCGCTTACGAAGCCCTGCGGCAGGGCGTGACGGATTATGACCGGCGTCATGGCTATCGCGGCCCGGAAAAATATCTCAACCTGCCGGATGGCGATCCGAGCGGGAGGGAAATCGACGAAGAGCTCATCAAGGCGCGCGGAGGCGACGAACAAAGGTTGTTCGACTACGGCGATCTGCTCCTGGCCGTGGTCATCGATGCTTCACCGGAAGAAGTCACCGTGTATCGCAACGGCGAGTTGATCAAGATCGCGGGGAACGGGCTGAGTTTCGCTTCGCCCATGCTCAGGGCCGATGCGCCGCAGTCGAAGCGGGTGCGCCGTGGCGCGCTGGTGCGTATCCGCGATGGGGGTGAGAACAAGGGATGGGAACTGACCCAGGCTCCGGAAGTGGATGCCGCCCTGGTGTCGATCGATTCCAGTACGGGGGCGGTGCGCGCCCTGGTCGGCGGGTTCGACTTCAATCGCAGCCAGTTCAATAACGTCACGATGGCCAGGCGTCAGCCCGGCTCCAGTTTCAAGCCCTTCATCTATTCGGCCAGTCTCGACAAGAAATTGCCGCCGGGGACGCTGCTCGAGGACAAACCCCTGTATTTCCCGGCGGGACTTGCAGGACGTGAGCCTTGGGCGCCGAAAAATTTCGACGAAAAGTTTGACGGCATGATGACGATGCGCGACGCGCTGGTGCGTTCGAAAAACATCCCGGCCATTCGCGTGCTTGAAAAGATCACGCCCGCCTATGCCCAGAGTCACATCGCCAAATTCGGATTCGATGTCTCCAACCATCCGACTTACCTGACGATGGCCCTGGGCGCGGGCGTCGTTTCTCCGTGGGAAATGGCGGCGGCTTACGCGATGTTCGCCAACAGTGGATACCGCGTCACCCCGTTCGTGGTCAGGGAAATTCGGGATGCCAACGACAATACGCTGGCCCATTTCGCTACAAGGGCGGCGGGTGAGGGTGAGCCACGCGCCATCGGTGAGCGCAACGCCTGGGTCATGGATTCGATGCTCAAGGATGTCGTGCGGCGTGGCACGGGTTCCCGCGCCCGCGTCCTGAACCGCCAGGATATTGCTGGCAAGAGCGGAACCACCAACGATTACGTCGATGCCTGGTTCTGCGGCTATCATCCCACGGTGGCCGTCGTGGCCTGGATCGGTTTCCCGAAACCGCGCAACATGGGGCGCGGCGAGACGGGCGGAACGGCCGCGCTTCCGATGTGGGTCAATTACATGCGAACCGCGCTCGCCGATGTCCCGGATACCTTTCTTCCTCGTCCGCCAAATATCTGCGAAGCCTTTGCTGGAGAGGGGACTTACAAAGACTACTACTATTGCGAAGACCCGCCGCCGGAGTTGTATGATCCTTTGATAGACATGCTGAATGATCCACCTCCCAATGCGAAGAAGAAAGGTGACTTCGCTCCCACCGCGCCTGTTCCGCTACACCCCATGCATCCCGACGCGGCAACTGCACCCCTTCCTTTGGCGAATCCGGAAGATGTGACTCACCTTGGGGGACAGGGGTATTGATCGTGATGATTTGTGCGTTTTGGGTTCAATGCCTTCATGTCGCGCGGGTCACGGGTTTGTCCGTGAAGGCAACACGGTAAAGACTGTACGCATAATTTGCAGCGGCACGTTTTGCTTTGTATGTCTCCGAAGAAGGTTCTCGTGGTAACAGGTGGGTGGTGGGCACGCTTCGCTTTGCTGCCCATCCACCTGCTTTTTCATGCTTTTGTTATTTTATTGCAGACCATACATCTGCGCACTTTCTTAATCGGCCAGAGCGGAAACCCTAAAAAAAGCCAAGTAATAAAGGCAGGGCGCTTGCCTGCGGTATATGGCTTACTCAGTGCTCCGCCACAGTTTGGGCACACGACAGACTCTGGCTCAGGGCCAATCTCTGACTCAGGAATAGGCGCTATCTCAACTGGTCCATCAAGGAGTTCTTGGGCCTGAGCAGCGAACTCTTTCGGAACCTGAAGCCGAACTCCACCCATGGCATTGGAAAACAGCCAATACATATTGATGGTGTGCCCATCCGCAATAAACGAAGGAATGTCAAAGGCATCTAACTGTGCCTTGGCAAGGTGTGCCTCATGCGGGAATGAGAAAGTGGCGATAGTTACGAGCATTCCAAAATCCTAGCGCCTAACGCTCAAGGTATCAAGTGCGTTGGTTAATGGGGTAAGCTTGCGAACCCCAGCATATGTGCGTTCCCAAATGGGAAGATCATCTTCACTGCACACCCGTATATCATGCGGTTATTTCCTCCTCCATCGTTGGGGTTCGCAAGGCTCACCTCAACCTACACGGGCTGCACCGGCTGCAATCCGCCAACACAAAGCCGCTGTTGCTGAGGGTGCGTGCACCAAGGATATTTGTCCATCGGGTAAGTCATCTTCCGTCTTCTTCCTGCCGATCATCATCGATGAAGATGGCGTAATCGAATCTCGGCTACTGTTTCCGGATGAGATAGGCTACACGCGCCAGCGGCGAGGGTGTTTCATAGGAGTCATACATCGGTCTCAGTGCGTTGAATATTTTGCCGTTATTGAACGCGATCTTTCTGGGCAGCCACCAATTGTCCTGCTGGTTGAAAGCCTAGACATAAAGTATGCACTACGAAAATTATTAATCTCTCTGTGAGTTTTTCGTGTATGATTAAAGAATTCTTCTTATGCATAATTGATTATGTCTGATCATGCCTTCAAGTGGATTTTTTGGCTGCATCAATCAACCCCAGTAAAGACTGTTGGCATGAGTACTTTCTGCACTCTTGCTAGAGGCTGGTAAATGAAAAAAAGATTTATTCTTTCTGTTTATCCAGACCCCTTGCCACATCTACCTGTTGAACGTGGACCTAGCAACGCAGGTGTTGGTTCCTGGGTTCCAGGGATTAAGCACACGATTCTGGCAAAGTACATTGATGCTACTCGCAAGGCGCAGATCAAATTTCCACAAAGAGTTTTAATCGATCCATTCGCCGGACCCGGTCGGCTTCAGGTCAAAGGGGAGCCATTTACGCGTGATGGAGGGGCAGTTGTAGCATGGCGGCAATCGCAAGCATCTGAATGCCCCTTCACACATGTGATGGTTGGCGACATAGCACCCGAACGTGCTGATGCGTGTGCTGCCCGGCTCTCTGCTGTTGGCGCACCGGTTTCATCGTTCGTTGGGCCCGCATCAGAAACGATTGTCGAAATGACGGCCAAGGTTCCAAGGGAAGCCCTTTGTTTGGCGTATATCGACCCTTATAATCTTGAGTATCTTTCGTTTTCTATATTTGAAACCCTCGCAACACTTCCACATATCGATTTCGCTGTGCACTTTAGCTTGATGGATCTCTCACGCAATGTTGATATGGAGCTAGACCCCGCACGGGATCGATTTGATGGTGCTTCACCGGGGTGGAGGAACCGAATAGATTCCTCTTCAATGTCAAAGAAGCAGCTGGCACCATGGTTTTTCCATGATTGGTGCCAAAACATTCACAAACTAGGTTTTACTGTAAGCAAAGAAATGCCATTGGTGACCGACAAACGCGGGCGCCCCATCTACCGTCTGATCTTCTTCAGCAGGCACTACTTCCCTAACAAGATATGGGATGACGTTGTAGTCAAAAATCCGAACTTATCCTTTGGGTTCTAGTGGCGGCGCATACACTCTATCAGGTTGCTCAAAAACACCCGGACACCTTCGGCGGTGGTGAAAATCCAGCCCTGTTGGTGCCTGAAAACCGGATTTAAGCCGACTTTTTGCTTCTTTTGCGTGCCTTTCGGTGGTCAGCATTGGAGAGCGCAGAGTTTTTGAGCAACCTGCTAACAGATCACGAACGTGGAGCATCTAGTTGCCGCCAAATTTTGCTTTGAAAGTAGTCGTTCGTCTACTATAATCCAAAAATGCCACGAATCAACAGAGATGCTAAGCATCTGGATACGCTCAGGGACTACTACTCAAAGCACGGAGTATTGCCTTCTTATGCGGGCATAAGTTGCCTGTTAGGCTTTAAAGCCAAGCAGGGGGCCATGAAACTGGCTCGACGACTAATTGCGACGGGGTATCTGAAGCAAGCGCCAGGCGGGAAGTTGGCGCCTGAACGATCATTCTTTTTGAGGAGTATGGCTACGCAGTCTGTGCCTGCCGGTAGTGGTGATCCAGCAGTTTATGCGTATAGCGGCTCAGATTTCTTGCTTGATCGGTTGCTTGTTTCTGAGCCGTCCAAAACTGTTCTTGTAGGAGTTCGAGGAGACTCCATGCAAGAAGCAGGTGTCTTGGATGGAGACGTTGCTGTAATCGAAAAGACTGAAACAGCAACAGTTGGTGACTTCATTGCAGCTCTTGTGGATGGTGAGTTGACGTTGAAGGAACTTCAATTTGACAAAGGGAAACCTGTATTGGTTCCGCATAACCGTCACTACGCGCCAATTAAGCCGCGTGAAGAACTTGCCATTATTGGCGTTGTAAAAGGCATAATCAGGCGCTACAGCGCCAAGTCGATATAGAGTCATGAGGAGGCCGCAATGACGACCACAAGCCGGATTGAATGGACTGAGCAAACATGGAACCCGACTGTTGGCTGTACGAAAGTTTCCCCTGGATGCAAACACTGCTATTCAGAAGTTATGTCAAACAGATTACGCGCCATGGGAACGCCGGGGTATGAAAAAGGCTTTGATTTGCAGCTTTTACCGCAACGCCTCCAGACACCTCTGCTACGAAAGAAACCTACCGTTTACTTCGTTAACTCCATGTCGGACTTGTTTCATGAAGATATTCCAGACAACTATATCGAGAAGGTATTTGAAGTTATTGAAAAAACGCCACTGCATACGTACCAGATACTCACGAAACGCGCCGAGCGTATGGCTCAGTTTTTCAGCACGAGATCTGTGCCAAAAAACGCTTGGATGGGTGTTTCAGTGGAAGACAAGAAATATGGAGTCCCGCGCATTGAGCATCTACGCAAAGTAGCAGCCAGTATTCGCTTCTTGTCCGTAGAACCATTGCTTGAGGATGTTGGAGAATTAAGACTGAAAGGTATTCACTGGGTGATTGTTGGAGGTGAGTCGGGGCCGAAGGCTCGACCGATGCAACAATCTTGGGTAGATGCAATACGCTTCCAGTGCGAGGAACAGAAGATCGCGTTTTTCTTTAAGCAATGGGGGGGCTGGGGATTTGATGGAGTAAAGCGCACCAAGAAGCACAATGGCCGCAGACTTCACGGTCGGACTTGGGATGAGTTGCCTGTGCAGGCTACTCAGATTTAACGAAATGACCAAGAAAAAGAAATATTTTTGGGAGATCGGTAGCGATCCTCCTGTCCTAGAACAACACAGTGCTGTCAAACATAGAATTATCGAAAGCTATGTTCGCAACTATGTGCAAACAGTTATGGCGCAAGCCACGATACCTCGCCTTCAACTAACGCTAGTGGATGGTTTTTCGGGCGGCGGGTGCTATTTGGCTGAGGATGGCAGTGGTTTTGTCGATGGTTCTCCGCTATTGATGATGCGTGCTGTGCGTGAAGTTCGTGCGTTCTTGAATTTGAGTAGAAATAAGCCACGAGAGATCTGCGTTAACTACGAACTGATCGACATCGAACCTAAAACGGTTGAATATCTGAACTATTGGTTTAATGCAAGAAATAATGAAGGTGTACTTGATCAGGAGGATGTTAAGCGCACGAACGTCAAGTGTGCTGACTTTTTGAAAGAACTGCCGCGAATCAAGGCGGCTATCAAGGCACGCAAGATGGGGGAACGTGCCATTTTTCTTCTCGATCAGTACAGCTATGACGATCTGCCAATGAAGGAAATAGCAGAGATTCTAACAAGCATCAAAAAAAGTGAGATTATTTTAACGTTTAATGTAGGCTCACTCATGACTTTTATTTCAGACCAAGCGGTCAATCGAAAGCCCATGGCAAAAATTGGTTTGGAAAGTTACATTCCATGGGAGCAGATTGGGGCACTAAAGGCCAGTGACTCACAGAAATGGCGGCAAGTGCTACAGCGTCACGTAGCTCATGGTATTAAGTCTGAAGTTGGTGCAAAGTACGCAACACTGTTTTTTGTCAAGCCGCTTGGCAGCAATACTTGGGATTACTGGCTTATCCACCTATGCAACCACTACAAGGCCCATGAAGTTATGAAAGACTTGCACTGGGAGCATGCTACTGAATTTGGCCATGAACTTGAACCGGGCGTTTTTATGCAGGGGTATGATGCCAACCGCGATCAAGAGTACACCCAGCAAACTCCGTTTGATTTTGGTTCGGACTCCAAGGAGCGATGCGTTGAAGGGATTCGTGAGTATTTTGGTCAGCAGATTTATGCTCTAAATAAACCGATACCACTTAGAGAACTGATTGAAAGCTGTGTCAGTCGATCTCCTGGTTCGATCCAGCATTTCCTGAATGCTGCACGCATTTTACATGTTTCTCAAGATATCGTTATCTGCGATGCCTGTGGCAATGTTAGGCGACCATCGAAGCACTATAGCCTCGACGATATCGTCGAGCATTCTCGTCGTATCAGGCTCTTTTACTGAATAATCTGTAGAAGTTTTGACTTGATCTGACAGTCCCCATTGTCATTCCACGCAGATAGTGTTGCCTTGCGTCAGCGCCGGGGGTATTCCCACTGTGAAGGGGAAAGATCAGTCATCGGCAGCATCCCTGAAATCTGCATCCTGTTCGTTTGGGACGGCGGGCAGGATGAGGCGGACCTGCAATCCTCCCAGGTTCGGTGAGGATGAAAATTCAAGTCTGCCGCGATAGAGCGTTGCCAGTTCGGTGACGATCGAGAGGCCGAGTCCGCTGCCCGGAGTCGATTCGTCCAGCCGGACGCCGCGCAGCAACGCCGAATCCACGACTTCCGGCAACATCCCAGGGCCGTCGTCTCCGATGTCGATGGTCAACTCCGTGGCGTGACAGGCCGTTTCGATGACGACCCGGCCACTGGCCCACTTGCAGGCGTTGTCCAGCAGATTGCCCAGCATTTCCTGCAAGTCCTGCATTTCTCCGGCAAAAACCACCGTCGGGGCAGGCGCTTCCCAATCCATTTCGAGTTTGCGCTCGGCGTAGACTATTTTCATCGTCCGTATCAGGGAAGCCAGCGCGGGGGCAAGAGGAGTCGCGTGGCCAGGCACGCCTGCGGCTGCGGCGCGAGAATGCGCCAGATGCCAGTTGACCTGCCGTCCGGCAATGTCGACCTGTTCCAGCAGCAATTGGGCAAGTTCCTGTGCCTCGGGAGTCTGGAGGGCCAGTTCCCCGGCCTGTTGCAGAACGGCCAACGGGGTCTTGATGGCATGCGCCAGATTGCCTGCCTGAGTGCGGGAGCGGGAAACGATCTCGGCATTGCGGTTCAAAACCTGGTTGAAATCATCCACCAGGGGTTGTACTTCCTGTGGGTAACGCCCAGACAGTTGATGCGCCTTGCCGCGCCGGATCTGCCGCAGGGCGGCTCGCAGACGGCGCAGGGGCGCAAGCCCCACATGGATTTGCAGGATGGCCGCCAGCATGAGCAGCGCGAACAGGATGCCCAGTGACAGGGCCAGCAGCCCGGAAAACCCGGCGACAGCCTGTTGGACTCTTGCCGTGTCGGCGGCGACGATCAGACGCCACTGGTTTTCGTCGGAGGTGCGCACGGCGCGTTCCAGCGCCATCAGGGCTTGATGATTCGGCCCCGGAATTTCATGCTGGTGCGTGCGGCCATCGGCCAGCGCGTCCGGCGGCAGGATCAGCGTGGCGTCCCACAAGGAACGAGAGCGCAGCGTGCCCACTTTAGCGTGCTCTGCCGAAGCTTCCGCAGACTTTATCAGGTCGACCTGCCAGTACAGGCCGGAATAGGGTTGATGCCAGAGCGGATCGTTCAAATGATCCGCATCGATGCGCGGTGTGCCGTCCTCGTTGGCTTCCAGTTCTGCGGTTACTTGATCCAGCCGGATTTCAAGCGCCTGTACAGACTGATGCATGACATGAGCGTAAAACAGGCTTTGCAGCGCCCAGCCGGTCAGGAACAGGGCAACGCACATCGTACAGGCCGTGGCGAGAGCCAGACGCCAGCGTATGCTTTCCCGCATGAGCCGCAGTTTCACGGACGCGGCTCTGTGACCAGTTGGTAGCCGAGTCCCCGCACGGTTTTGATGGCATCGGGCGGCAGTTTTTTGCGCAGACGGGCGATGAAGACTTCGATGGTGTTCGAGTCGCGGTCGAAATCCTGTGCATAGATATGTTCGGTCAGTTCCGTGCGGGAGACGATGACGCCCGGACGATGCATCAGGTAATCCAGCACCATGAATTCATGGCTGGTCAACACGACAGGCCCCCCGTCGACCGTGACCTTGCTGTCGCGGGTGTCCAGAACGATGCCGCGACATTCGAGCAGGGGGGAGGCCAGCCCCTGGGAGCGCCGTATCAGTGCACGTATCCTGGCCAGCAACTCTTCCATCTGAAAGGGTTTTACCAGGTAGTCGTCGGCGCCCGCGTCGATGCCTTCCACCTTTTCGTGCCAGCCGTCCCGCGCAGTCAGGATCAGTACCGGCATGATGCGCTTGTTCGCCCGCCAGCGTTTCAGGACGGAGAGTCCGTCCATGCCGGGCAGCCCCAGGTCCAGAATGACCGTGTCGTAGTTTTCGGTATCGCCCTGAAACAACGCATCCTGACCGTTATTCGCCTCGTCTACGGCGTACCCGGCGCGTTTCAGCCCAAGCGCGAGTTGTTGCCGCAAGGTACGCTCGTCTTCCACCAGAAGCAGCCGCATCAGTCGTTCTCCCGGTTTTCCCAACCTCCAGGGCTGCGGTGGTGGCCCCATTGTCGACCGTGGTGGCCGTAGTGCGGCCTGTTTTTCAGCAGTGTGCCGTCCCGCGCGTCGAAGTATAGTTTAGACAGCGTGCCGTTGTCGCGTAAGAGCTTGATTTCATAAACCCATATCCCGCGTTTTCGCTCCAGTTCCACTTTCAGAACCTTGCCGGGAGAAGTTTTGTCCAACTGCTGCAAAACCTGTTCCAGCGGCATGATTTCGCCTGCTCTGACCGCCTCACGCACCTGATCGTGTTCGCTATCCGCCGACACCGGCAGGGTGAACATCAGAGAGCAGACGACATAAAGACATCGAGAGGTAAAAAATAGCTTCATCACATGAGTTCTTCGAGAACGATAAAAATTTAATGAAAAAAAGCTGAACGGCGGATGAATTTCGGGTTCATGAAAGATTCAGGTTTTTCTGTGCAAAATGACCAGGATCGGTTTTGATCATTCCCCTCCCGTGGAGGGGTGGCAGGCGAAGCCTGGCGGGGTGGCGCGAAGCGCCGGGGCAATTCCCCTCCTGTGGAGGGGTGGCACGCCGAAGGCGTGACGGGGTGGTCGCGGCGTTGGGGCATGCAAGCTCACTCCGGTCAACACGATAGGTAAGCATTTAATCCGAAAACGTTATGAACCGGATCAACAAAATTCATGAAATGAGTTTTTCCTTTCTTCGTTTCAACCAGGAGAATCCGATGCGATTCAGGATACTGGTCGCGGTCGTTGCGTTGGCTGCGATCACCGGGCCGGGAGTGGCTCAGACCGACGCTACCCGCCCACTTTCGCTCAACGAAGCGTGGCGGCTCGCGGAGCAGGCCAATCCTGCGCTGCGAAGCAAGGCCGCCCGGCAGGCAGCCTTCGACGGCGCGGTACAGGACGCCGGAGCACTGCTTTTCAATAACCCGGAACTCTCGCTGAACGGGACGCGCCGCAAAGCGCCGCAACAGAATCTTTCAGAAGAGCGTCATAATGAGTGGTCCGTCGGCGTCTCGCAAACGTTGGAAATCGCGGGCCAGCGCGGACATCGGCTCGCTGCGGCCGAGGCTTCGCGCACTGCGCAGGCTGCCGAACTCGATGCGTTGCGCCGCGAGGTGCGCGCCACGGTGGCCCAGCAGTTCTATCGCGTGCTGGCGTTGCAGCAGCGCGTAGACATCGAAACGCAGGCGCTCGATCTCTTCGACCAGACGGCCGCTGCCGTGACCAAACGCCAGTCGGCGGGTGAGGATACGAAGCTCGACGCCAATGTCGCCGCAGTCGAAGCCGAACGCGCCCGCAGCCAGCTCGACGCCGTGCGCGAGCAATTGATCGACGCCCGCGCGGAACTCGCCGCAACGTTGCAGTTGCCCATCGGACGGACGACCGATGTGGTGGGGAATCTCGCGCACAATCTCTTCGATCCGTTGCCCTCGACGGATCGGCTGCTGGCCGACCTGCCCATACAGCCGCACCTGCTCGCGCTTGCCGCACAGGAAGAGAGCGCCCGCGCGCGCCTTGATCTGGAGCGCGCAAGCCGCATTCCCGATGTGACGCTGGGGCTTGGTGTCGGGCGCGAAGGCTCGACAGAGGCGCGTGAGCGCCTCACCACGCTGTCGGTCTCGATGCCTCTGCCGCTTTTCAGGAGAAATGCCGCTGGCGTCGGTCAGGCGCGTAGCGATCTCGATCAGGCGAGAATCGAACACCAGGCGGGTCTGCGTGACAGCGAGGCCCGTATTCGCGCGCTGTATACCCGGTTGCAAAACCTGCAACGCCGTGTCCAGCGATTGCAGGACGTGGTGGAGCCGACGCTGGCCGCCAACGAACAACTCTCGCGCAAGTCGCAACGCGCCGGGCAGATTGGCCTGCTCGAACTCATCGTCGTGAGCCGTCAGACGCTCGATGCCCGGCGCGATCTCATCGAGGCGCTTCTCGACTTTCAGAACACCCGGCTTGCGCTCGTCCAGGCTGCCGGTTTGCCGTTGGGGCCTGAAGAAGGAACACAAAAATGAAGAAACCGATTCGCTCCGCATTGGTCAGCCTTGCAGGCATTGTGCTGCTCGCGCTCCTCGCTGGTTGCGATGCCGCCAGTGAAGCGGCTGCGCCGACGTCCGGCGCGACGACCGAGGCGGGACACGATGAAGCGATGCTCAAGCTCTCGGACGAAGAGATTGCGCGCGCCGGTATCAGGATCGAACGATTGAAGGCCGTTCCGGTGACCAATGCGCTCGAAGTGACCGCCACGATCCAGCCGAACCAGGATCGGTTCGCGCGCATCGCGGCGCCGGTCGAAGGGCGCATCGTGTCCGTTTCGACGCCGCTCGGCGCTGTGGTACAAGCAGGCCAGACGCTTGCGGCGCTCGAAAGTGTGGCGCTCGGCGAGGCAAGCTCGACGCTCATGGCGGCGCGCGCCGCTCATCGCATCGCGGAGGCGGATTTCAAGCGCGCCGAAACCCTGCAAGCCGAGGAGATCATCGCGCAGAAGGATTACCTGCGGGCGCGCGCCGAGTTTGACAAGGCCAACGCGGAACTACGCGCGGCCCAGGATCGTGTGCGCGTTCTCGGCGCGAATCCCGCATCGGCAGGCCGTACCGGCGCCCAACTCGTCGTGACCGCGCCCTTTGCAGGAACGGTTGTCGCGCGCAAGGCGACCGTTGGCGAGCTTGCAAGCCCCTCGGAGCCGTTATTTACCATTGCCGATCTCTCCAATGTCTGGATCGAGGCCAGCATCGCCGAGACCCAGCTTGCGCGCGTGCGCCTGGGTTCGCACGCCAGCGTCAGCGTGTCCGCCTATCCCGGCGAACTCTTCGAGGGACGTGTCACCTATGTGGCCGCCACGCTCGACAAGGACTCGCGCACCGTGGCGGCGCGCATCGAAGTCGAAAACCCGGATGGCCGACTCAAACCCGAGATGTTCGCTACGGCGCGGATCGAAGCGGCAGGCACACAACCGACGAACGAACTGCTGACGGTGCAAAATGACTCTATCATTTTGTTGCATGGGCAACCGACGGTCTTCGTAGCCGAAGGCGACCACTTCGAGCCGCATCCGATCGAACCGGGCGAGAAGTACGGCGACCGCACGGTAGTGAAGTCCGGCATCGTTGCGGGCGACCGGATCGTCGTATCGGGCGCATACGCGCTCAAGGCGCGGCTCCTGAAATCGCAGATCAGCGATGCGCACTGAGATCGGAGGATAACCATCATGCTCGATGCGATCGTCAGTGCCGCGCTGCGGTACAGGGTACTGGTTCTGGCGGCCTTTGCGGTCATCGTCGGGCTGGGGGTTCAGGCGTTCCGCAACGTGCCGGTCGATGCGTTTCCGGACATGACGCCGATCCTGGTGAGCATCTACACCGAATCGCCCGGCCTTGCGGCCGAGGATGTCGAGAAGTTGCTGACCGCACCGATCGAGGGCGCAATGGCGGGCCTTGCGGGGGTCGATGAGGTGCGTTCGATTTCGCTGTTCGGCCTCTCCTACGTCGGCGTGTACTTCCATGACGACGTCGACATCTATTTCGCGCGGCGTCTCGTGAGCGAAAAACTCCTGGAGGCGAAGGAGCGTCTGCCGCAGGGCTATGGCGAGCCGACGCTGGGTCCGAACAGTTCGGGCCTCGGGCAGGTGTTCTGGTACACGGTCGAGGCGGCCGACGAAAAACTCTCGATGATGGATCTGCGCACGTTGCACGACTGGACGGTGCGCATCATCCTGCAAACGGCGCCGGGCGTGGACGACGTGACCTCCTGGGGTGGCGAGGAGAAGCAGTACCAGGTTCAGATCGACCCCACGAAGCTCATCAAGTACGGCCTCGGCTTCAAGGATGTCATGGAGCAGCTTGCCGCCAACAACAAGCAGGTGGGCGGCCAGTATCTCGACATCGGCCGTGAACAGTACCTCGTGCGCGGGTTGGGACTCGTTTCGACGAGCGCCGACATCGGGGCGATCGTGCTCGCGGAACGCGGCGGCACGCCGATCTATGTACGGGATGTGGCTACCGTCACCGAAGCGCCCGCATTGCGTTTCGGCGCGGTGACACGCAACGGTAAGGAGACGGTGCTCGGCATGGCGCTCTCGCGCATCGGAGAGAACGCCAAGACCGTCGTCGACGCCGTGAAGGAGAAACTTGCCATCGCGCAGGCCGCGCTGCCCGATGGCGTGAACATCACGCCGGTCTACGACCGCACGGAGATCGTCGAGAAGGCGCTGAAGACGGCCCGGAACGCGCTCATCGAAGGTTCGATACTGGTGGCCATCGTGCTTTTTCTGTTCCTTGGAGAAGTGCGTTCGGCGATCGTGGTGATCGTGACGCTGCCGCTTGCCATGTTGATCGCTTTCCTGATGATGGAACAAGTCGGCCTGTCGGCGAACCTGATGTCGCTCGCGGGTCTGGCGATCGGCATCGGGATGATGGTCGACGGGGCCGTGGTGATGGTGGAGAACACATTCCGATTGCTTGCACACGCGAAGCAATCCGGCAAGCAGATCAACAAGACGCATGCGGTGCTCGAAGCGGCGCGTGAAGTCGTCAATCCGATTGCGTTTGCCATCCTGATCATCATCGTGGTGTTCCTGCCGCTGTTCTCTCTGACGGGACTGGAAGGCAAGCTCTTCAAGCCAATGGCGCTGACGATCACCTTCGCCATGGCGGGTTCGTTGATCCTTTCGCTTACGCTGGTGCCGGTGTTGGCCGTGCTCATCCTGAAGGCCAAGGAAGAGAAGGACACCTTTCTCGTGCGGTACGCGAAGGCGTTGTATCTGCCATTGCTCGATTGGGCGCTTGCGCACAAGAAGCGTGTCGTCGTCGGCGCGGCTGTGCTGCTGGTCGGCACGCTCGCGCTGTTCCCGTTTCTCGGCAAGGAGTTCATGCCGACGCTCCAGGAAGAGTCGATCATGTTCCGCATCACGAGCATTCCGTCGGCCTCGCTCGATGAATCGATCCGCGTAGCGAACACTGCCGAGAATACGTTGCGCGAGCGTTTCCCGCAGGTCGTCTCGGTGCTGTCGATGATCGGTCGTGCGGAAAAGGGCGAGACTGCCGATGTGAACTACATCGAAGTGCTGCTCGAAACGAAGCCCAGGGCGGAATGGCCGGAGCAGATATCTTATTCAAAGCTCTCGGCGCAGATGCAGGAGGTGCTCGAAGAGGTGGTGCCCACGGCGGTGCTCGGCGTGACACAGCCGATCCAGATGCGGGTGGAGGAGCTGATTTCCGGTGTGCGCGCGACGCTGGCGCTCAAGGTCTACGGCGAAGACCTCGCCACGCTCGACCGGCTGGGCGGGCAGATCAAGGCCGTGCTCGAAAAGGTGCCGGGGGTGGACGACCTTTCGGTGGAGGCAAACAAGGGCAAGCCGCATCTCGTCATCAAGGTGGATCGGGAAGCGGCGGCCCGCTACGGCATCAACGCGGACGATGTGCTCGAAATCGTGCAATCCGGCATCGGCGGCAACGCCGTCTCAACCGTCATCGACGGCACGAGGCGCTTCGACATCGCGGTGCGGCTCGCCGAGCCCTATCGCGCGAATCGGGAGGCGATCGAGGCGATTCCGCTACGTACCCGCGAGGGTGCGCTGGTGCTCTTCGGACAGGTCGCCCGGATCGAATTCGACGAGGGATATTCCTTCGTGCGCCGTGAGGCGCTGCAACGTTACGCCGTGCTGCAAATGGACGTGAAGGGACGTGATGTCGACGGTTTCGTGAAGGAAGCCGATGCGCTGATCAGGCAAAATGTCAGTATGCCGACGGGGTACTGGGTTCAATGGGGCGGCGCTTTCGAGAACCAGCAGCGCGCGATGGCGCGGCTCGGCATGATCGTGCCGCTCACGATTGGGCTGATTTTTCTGTTGCTCTATACGGCCTTCAATTCGGTGCGCCACGCGACGCTGATTATCGCCAACGTGCCGTTTGCGGTCATGGGCGGCATCGTGAGTCTTTTCGTGACCGGGCAATATCTCTCGGTTCCTTCCGCAATCGGTTTCATCGTCGTGTTCGGCGTGGCAATGCTCAATGGCATCGTGATGGTATCTTTCCTGAACGATCTGCGGCAGCGCGGGCGCTCGATCCGGGAAGCGGTCAGGGAAGGTGCAACGTTGCGTCTGCGGCCCGTGTTGATGACGGCGACCGTGGCGATTCTCGGACTCGTTCCGATGTTGTTGTCGTCCGGCATCGGCGCGGAGACGCAGCGCCCGCTCGCAACGGTGGTCGTCGGGGGGCTTTTCACCTCCACGGCGTTGACGCTGCTGTTGCTTCCGCTCATCTACGAATGGGCCGAGTTGCGCGCGGAGACCCGCCGCATTGCCTACCGCTCCGAGCAACGACAACGAAGGAAACCTGTATGAAGGAAATCAAGGCATATCTCCATCGCAACCGGATCGCGGATGTCGTACAGGCGCTCAAGGATTCCGAACCGTTTGCGGGAAGCGGCGGCGCAAGCCAGCACAACCTCACCGCCTGGCAGGTGAAGGGTTCGCTCTCCGTGCTGGACGAGCATGATCGGTGCTATTCGCTCGAACTGGGCGATAGCGTGATCGACATGTACAAGCTTGAATTCGTGTGCCGGGATGAAGATGTCGATACCCTGGTGGCAGTCATCAAGGAGGCGGCGCACACGGGGGGGTGGAATAGCGGATGGGTGTATGTGGTGGATGTGTTGAGGGTGGAGAGGATTGAGTGAGGGGGGGTAGCCTCAAACATCCGCCTCCACCGTATCTCCCTTTGCCTCCATCCACGCCCGCCGTCCGGCGGCTTCGCCCTTGCCCATCAACATGCTGAAGGTGCGGCGCGTCTCGGTGAGTGCGTCGTCACGCACACGCACGGGAAGCACGCGCCGGGTGGCGGGGTCCATCGTGGTTTCGCGCAACTGTTCGGGATTCATTTCGCCCAGCCCCTTGAAACGGCCCACTTCGATGCTCTCGGGGCGAACGCCTTCTTTCGTGAGCCGGTCTCGAATGGCGGTGAGCTCGCCCTCGTCGAGCGCATAGAGACGGCGGGCAGGGCGCTTTTTGCCCTGCGCGGGAACGTCGATGCGGTAGAGGGGCGGCTGTGCGACGTAGATGTGACCGGCGTCAATGAGGCGGGGAAAGTGGCGGAAGAAGAGGGTAAGTAGCAAGGTCTGGATATGCGCGCCGTCAACGTCGGCATCGGACATGATGACGACCTTCCCGTAGCGCAGGCCGGAGATATCGGGCGCGTCGTTCGCGCCGTGGGCGTCGACGCCGAGCGCGACGGCGATGTTGTGGATTTCGGTGTTGGCAAAGAGCCTGTCCGCGTCGATTTCCCAGGCGTTCTGGACTTTGCCGCGTAACGGCAGGATGGCCTGGGTTTCCTTGTCGCGTGCCATCTTGGCGGAACCGCCGGCGGAGTCGCCTTCGACGAGAAAAAGTTCGTTTTCGGTGATGTCGCTGGATTCGCAGTCGGATAGCTTGCCGGGAAGCACGGCGACGCCGGAGGATTTTTTCTTTTCGACCTTCTGGGCGTTTCTTTGCCGCGCAAGCGCCTGCCGGATGGCAAGTTCGGCAATGGCGCGCCCGGCCTCGACATGGTTGTTGAGCCAGATTTCAAAGGGATCGCGCACCTGCGCGAAGATGAGCCGCACGGCTTCGCGGGAGTTGAGTTTTTCTTTGACCTGTCCCTGGAATTGAGGATCGAGGATTCGGGCGGAGAGGATGAATCCCATCCGCGCGCAAACGTCTTCCTGTTGCAGCTTGACGCCGCGTGGCAAGAGGGCGTGATGGTCGATGAAGGATTTCAATGCCTCGAAAAGCCCCGCGCGCAAACCGGATTCGTGCGTGCCGCCGGAAACGGTGGGGATGAGGTTGACGTAGGACTCGCTGGGGATGGATTGCTCGAACCAGGCCAGCGCCCAGGCCGCGCCTTCGCCGGGGGCGAAGGCGGAGTCGTTTTCGGTGGCGTACTTTTCACCGGCAAAGATCGGGGCGATGGGTTCCTGGCCGCCAGCAAGTTCCGACAGGTAGGCGGAAATGCCGCCGGGGTATTTCCAGCTTTTGCTCTGGAGGCTGCCGTCGAGCTGTTCGACATCGAGCCGCACGGAAACGCCGGGAAGCAGCACGGCCTTGCTACGCAGCAGCCGTTCGAGTTCGGCAATCGGAACCTTGGGCGACTCGAAATACTTGGCATCGGGCCAGACCCGCACACGGGTTCCGGTCTGACGGCCACAGGTGTCTACGGCGCGTAGTTCTCCGATGGTTTCCCCCCCGTTGGCGAACTCGGTGCGCCACAGCTTGCCTTCACGGCGGATTTCGACTTCCAGCCGGGTGGAGAGAGCGTTGGTGACGGAGACGCCGACGCCGTGCAGCCCGCCGGAAAAGGCGTAGGCCGAGTTCCCCGAACGTTTGTCGAACTTGCCTCCGGCGTGCAGCCGGGTAAAGGCGAGCACGACGACGGGAACGCCTTCTTCGGGATGCAGCCCCACGGGGATGCCGCGTCCGTTGTCCGCGACGCTTACGGAGTCGTCCAGATACAGGGTGACACGGATTTCTTTCGCAAAACCGGCCAGCGCCTCGTCGGCGGAGTTGTCGATGACTTCCTGGATGATGTGCGCGGGGCTGTCGGTACGGGTGTACATGCCGGGACGTTCACGTACCGGCTCCAGCCCCTTGAGGACGCGGAAAGAGGATTCGTTGTATTGCTCGATGCCTGCCATTGTTGCCCCGAACGTTGGAGAGAAGGGCGCAAGGATAGCAGAGCGCGTTTCGGAATGAACGGGCGGCTGACCGTGTTCAGTTGTCGGGCATCGGCCCCGTTTCGGTAATGAGCTTTTGCCTGGCTGTCACGGCCTGTCCGACTATCTTGCGCACGTTGGGATGCGTGTCGCTGGCGAAGCGCCGGGTGACTTCGTCGAAGGCGGCAATGGCTGCGGGCGAAGCGCCTTCCAGTTTTCCAAGGGCCAGGCCCTTGCGAAAGAGCGCCGTGGCAACCAGTACGCGGGAGACTGGCGCATCGTCCTTCCCGAAACGATCGGCGATATCGTCATAGACGGTGACGGTTCCCTTGTCGTCGCCCGTAAGCCGCAGGGCTTCGCTTTTCCTGAGCAGCGTGCCTCCGACGATATTGCGGATGTTGGGGTCTTTGTCGCGCCCGAAACGCTGAACGATGTCGTCATAAACGGCGATTGCTGCGATGGTATCGCCGGTTTGTCTGATGCCCATGCCCAGGGATTCGTTGTCGGTCTCTTCGCCTGCGCCCTGTCTGCCCAGGATCGCGCCCTTGGCAAGCAACGCCCGTGCGGCCCGCTGGCGAAAACCGGCGTCCCGGTCACCGGCGTAACGGCGATCGATTTCCTCATAGGCGGCAATGGCCGCCCTGACTTCGCCCTGGTCGATTAGCGCTTCGCCTTTCTTGGACAGGGCATCTGCAACGATTGCCCGGACGCCGGGATCGGATTCCTGGCCGAAACGCAGGTCGAGCCGCTCGTAAGCGGCCACGGCCGCTTTGTGGTTACGCAACTGACGCTGAAGATCGCCCTGCCAGAAAATCGCCCAAGCTCCCCAGGATTTGTCGTTCCCGACGCCTTCGCCATAGTTCTGCTCGATTTCCCTGTAGATCGGGATTGCCGCTGAGAGTTTGCCCTCCTTGCCCAGGGTTGCGGCCTGATCGAACATGGAGGTGACGATCTGCTTGCGCTCCTCGCTTCCGATATGGGAGGTAGGAGGATCACCTGGCGTGGTGGGGGTTCTTGTTTCGTAGCCGGTTGGGTCGGTCCGCCTGCCGGGATCGCCATCAGTGGTGTGTTGCGTGGTCTTGCAGGCCGACATGGCAAGCGCCAGGGATGCCGCCAGTAGCGTGATTGTCCTGAACGGGCGGCGGCTCAAACCTGTCTTCGCCGTGCGAGACGGTACGGGAAGGGGATCGTAGGCAAAGGTCGGCATATTCGGCTTTCGGTGGGCAACAAACAGCCCCGACCAGCCTTGTGGTCGGGGTATGGGCATCCAGGCCGGGGTTTACGGCCTGGATGATAGTACCATGTTGTTGTTGCTCCGCCGTATTTCGATTGCTCGCCACTTGGCGATGTCGGTCAGGCGTTTGATGAAATCGTTGTCGTCCTTGCCGAACTGCTGATGAAGTTGATCGTAAGCGGCGAGGGTTTTTTTGGCGTCCCCCATCCCGTAGAAGGTCTCGGCCTTGGAGACGAGCGCCGAAGCCAGCACGACGCGAATATCCGGGCTTTTTTCATTCCCGAAATTCCGCTCGAGCTGACTGTATGTGGCGAGGGTTTTTTCGGTCTCCCCCATCCTGTACAGGGCTTCGGCTTTTGAGGCGAGCGCCGAAGCGAGTACGACGCGAATGGGCAGGCTTTTTTCATTCCCGAAATTCCGCTCGACCCGATCAAAGGTAATGATGGCGTCCCTGATCATCTCGTTTCGTTCTTCGAGAGTTCCACCCTTGCTGGGAAGCGCGCCCCTGTTGAGCAGCGCGCCCTTGTTGAGCAACGCCCTAGCTGCGAACTGCCGGGAGCCGGAGGTGGGAGCCCTTGCGTAGCGGTGCATGACTTCATCGTACTTGGCAATCGCTTTTTCAGATCCTTTCCCTTCCCGTTCGATTGTGACAGCCTCGTTGAAAAGCTCCTGGGCAGGCAGATCCCTTGCTTCGAGGGAGGAGGAAACGGTTTGCGGAAGAGATTGTGCATGGCCCGAAGCCGACATGATGCACGCGCCAAAAAACAGCGACAGCGCCGCGGCCGCAATGATCCGGGTTTCGAGGAAAGCGCTGCACGGGCGGCGGCGTAAAAGTACGGTTTTCATGAAAAATTTCCTCTGAAGCCGAAAAAGTGTGCGATACGTAAATATATGAGATCGTATATTAACAAGCCTGCGGTTGCTGAACCCTATAACATAAAAAAATTTTTTTCGGATGCGGCTGCCTGCCGGGGGGCAGGGGAGGCTCAAGGGAGTTCGGGCAACCGTCGGTATTGAGCGTGCATGGGCTGGCGCGGGCTTACGAACCTCGGCAAAGACTCATTGCACCCATTCCACCGTCACCGTCCGCGAATCCACCCGCCCATGATCGTCGACCACGCGCAATACGTGACGACCGGACGGCGCGCCTTTCCAGAGCAGGTCTTTTCCGGAGGCGCTGGCGCCAAGGTAAGTCGTGCCGAAAAACCAGTACAGCGTCTCGACATCGCCATCGGCAATCGCATGCAACGTGATCCCGTCTGCGTTGCCGCTGCGGGAAAGCCGCTGCTGGTAGGTGACGCCGGTGAGCGGCGACATGATTCTCGGTGCCATGCCTGCCGTGGCCGCATTGCCTGTTCCGCAATCGGCAGGCGGCGGCAAACGCCTCGGCACGCCAGCCTGCGCGAACAGCCGCCGCAAATCGGAGGGCCAGAATTCAAAAATTTCGCGCTTGACGAAACGCGGGTCGTAAGGCGGGCATGCCATCCGGCCGCTACGGGTGTCGATCATCACCGCACGATGCACTTCGGACACCTTGATCGGCGACACGCCCGGGATGTACCAGGTCTTGACGGTGCGCGGGCAATCGGCATTCGGCAAATCCCCGGAAGCCTGACAGACATCGAGTCGGATCGCGTTGAAGGGCTGCCTGCGCGCCACGCCGATCGCGTTGGACATCAGCGCGTCGGCAATCTTGAAGAACAACGGCGCGGCCGCGTCGATGCCGCGCAATTCGGGATTGCTGCTGCCGTCGAAATTGCCGAGCCACACCACCAACACGTAACGGCCCACCACGCCCGCCGTCCACGCATCTCGAAAACCCCACGAAGTTCCGGTTTTCCAGGCAACCGGCAGCGGCATCACCCTTCCTGCATAAGCGACATCGGGGCGCGGGTTCTTTTCCAGCATGTCGAGCGCGATGAATGCGGCTTCTTCCGACAGGAGTTTTTGCCCGGTGGCCTCCTGGCCGGAGCCTCCCAGGCGCGGCGCGGTCGATGGCGGCCCGGCGTTGCCCTTGCGCGTCACCAGCGGTTGCCAGCGCCCCTGATTGGGCAGGATCGCATACAGCGCCGCCAGTTCGGCCATCGTCACCTCGCCGCCGCCCAGCGTCAATGCCAGCCCGTAGTGCGCCTCGCTTGCCAATTTTGAGACATGGGCGCTCTTGAGGAATTCATAGAGCGAGGGCTGCTTGAGCTGCGCATTGACGACGACGGCCGGAATGTTGCGCGAACGGTTCAGCGCCTGCTGCGCGTCGATCGGCCCGACGAATCTTCCGTCGAAGTTCTCCGGCGTGAAGGGGCCGAAACTCTGCGGCGAATCTCTCAACACCGTCATCGGATGCAGAACGCCCTGGTCGATTGCCAGCGCATAGATGAACGGTTTCAGCGTCGATCCCGGCGAACGCTTGCCGAGCGCGCCGTTGACCTGTCCCTGTATCGACACATTGAAAAAATCCGCCGAACCGAGCCATGCCTTGACTTCCATCGTCGTCCAGTCGAGCAGCAAGGCGCTCGCGTTGTTCAATCCGCGTTGCTGTGTCCGCGACAGATAGTGGCGCATATGCCGCTCCAGCAGCTTTTGCAAACGCAAATCGAGCGTCGTCTGTATTTCCGTCGATGCGCGCGCGTCTGCCGAGAGCAGCATCGTCGTGAAATGCGGCGCTTCAAACGGCAGACGCTTTTTGCCGCGTAAATTGAGCGGTGCGGATACCAGTCCGGCCTGTTCCCGCGCTTGCGGGTGTATCGAAGCCCAGCGCTCGAACAGCCGCATCCGCGCCTCGCTCAACCGTGCCTGTGCCGCTTCGCTCGGCGTCCTTGAGAGCGGGCTTTGCGGGATCACTGCCAGCATCAGGATTTCCGGCAGGCTCAAGGCGTTCGGTCGCTTGCCGAAATAGATCAGGCTGGCAGCGGCAACGCCTTCGATATTGCCCCCGTAAGGCACGGCATTGAGATAGGCCTCGAGGATTTCTTTCTTGCTGTAACGCGCCTCCAGACTCAACGCCCAGGCGATTTGTTTGGCCTTGCCCCAGGGCGTGCGCGTATTGAGCCCGTAGAGCAGCCGTGCCAACTGCATCGACAGCGTCGAACCGCCTTGCCGCGCGCCGCCGCTGTAGGTTCTGGCCGTAGCGCGCAGCAGCGCCCACGGATTGACGCCTGGGTGATAGTTGAAATACTGGTCTTCGTGCAGCAGCACCGCGTCGACCAGTTCCTGGGGAATCTCGGCAAGCGGAACCCACAAGCGGTATTGCTCGTCGCGCGCCAGCGTCAGCCGCAGCAATGTGCCGCGAGCATCGTAGACGGCCACCGACGATGGAATCGCGTCGCGCAACGGAGGCTTCGGCCAGAGGCGGACGAGGACAATGACGGCAACCATTACCAGCGCAACCAGGCCGAGCGTCCGAAAAACACGTCGCCCGCGACCGCGAAAAAGCGATATTCCCGTCAAGATCCTTGCACCCACCGTAGCGGCCCGAGGCGCGGCGCAAACCC
The DNA here is from genome assembly GCA_009776435.1 of Betaproteobacteria bacterium. Taxonomy (GTDB): domain Bacteria; phylum Pseudomonadota; class Gammaproteobacteria; order Burkholderiales; family Rhodocyclaceae; genus WRNU01. The sequence continues at coordinate 28,327 of WRNU01000009.1, forward strand.
GTTGCGCCTCGGGCCGGTTCGTCATCATCGGACTTCTTTCTCCTGCTTCTTCGGCGACGGCGCCACGACGGTGATCTTCTCACCCGGCAGACTCCGCCCCCGCACGCTGCGGCGATACAACCCTTCAGCGTAGGCTGGCGGCAGCATGTATGTTCCGACGTTGGTCGCGCGGATCTTGTAGACGAATTCCGTGACGCTGCTCTCGAGCAACCCATAGAGCACGATGCGGTCCTCACGCATATCGGCGTACTGAACCCAGTTGACCGGCGAGTTGCCGAACGGAACCGTCCAGCTTTCCTCCTCGGACTCATGGCAACAATCACCGTCGCCATCCCCGGATTCGTCCTCCGAAGACGTGTCGCGCCTCAATGCCTGCTGCGACTCGTTCGCCCCTTCGCGCGGCGGGTTCAGCACGAGATCGAAACCGCCGGGCAGCAGATCGACGACGGCCATATTGATGCCGCTGAACGAGTTGTTCAGCCCACGGAACTTGAGACGGACGTACACTTCGTCGCCCTGTTCCACCGATGTCAGTTTTTTGCCGGAGGCGTCGGTGTATTCGCGCAGGATTTCGACGCCTTCGCGCAATTCGCTCTTGGGCGGTTCGACATCGAAGCCCGCCGTCTCGACCACATAGAAGCCCATCGTATCGCCCTGATTGCGGAGTGCCAGCTTCACCGCTTCAGGAGATATCGAGGCGCGTTGCACCACCCCGGCCGAAAGCGGTTGCGCGCGGGTCGTCTTGTTGGCCAGGATTTCTTCGACGCTGAACTTCGCGCCGCCCGAGGTCTCTGCCAGATGGGTCCAGGCATCGAGCGCCAGCAGCAATTGGCCCGATGAGAACGACGTATTCTGGGACTGCGACAACGCACTGAGCATCATCGTAAATGCGCTCTCCTGCAACTTCCTGGCGCGTTCCGGAAAATGCAGCGCCAGCAGATGCAGGGCGCTGGCATCGCGCCGCAGGTCGTCGTAGAGCCACCGCTCGTTGTTGCGAGCGCCGCCCAACGGATCATTGACCCGATCCGCTTTGCCTTTCTCCGCTACGTCAATGAAGCGGAAGCCGCTCAACGCGCGTTCAGCGAGTTGATCCTGCTTCAGCAACTTGTACGTCGCCGCCAGATACATCGCCGCCAGGTCGTTCTTCCATAGCTTTGCGTCACGCTTCTCGAGGCGTTCCTGGATCGATGCCGCCAGGGTCGAGGTCTGTATTCCTTGCCGTGTCAGTACATACACGGCCTGCGCCCGAGTCCTGTCGTCGCCAAGCGAACTGCCGTTACGCGAGGCGTATTGCTGCAACCACTCATTGCCGCGTCGCAGCATGTCGGCCGGCACGGCTTCGCCCCGGTCTTTCGCTTCGACGAGGAATTGCTGCACCCACACGCTTGCCGCTTCCGAGACGTAGGAGTTTGCCGCCCACAAGCCATAGGCGCCCTCTGCGTTCTGCCGACCGCGCAGCACCGCAATCAATCCGGCCATCGTTGCGCCGCGCTCTTTCTTGAGTTCGCCGAATTCGGGCCGATGGCTCAACACCAGCGCCGGTATGGCCTTCGACACGAGTTGTTCGGTGCATGAATAGGGGAAATTCCCGAGATACGATACCAACCCGCTGTTGACTGCCTGCGGGGACGGCGATATATCGACATTGAACTTACGATGCTCGGCGTACAAGCGGCGAGTGACCGGCATTTCGGCTCCCTTGCCAGGCGCTACCGTCCCCACCTGTAATTCCTGCTGGTACGGCGTTGCCGGGCGTATGCTGACCGTCGTTGCCAGGCTCGTTTTCCTGTCGCCGATGCCTGCCGTCAATGCCAACGTTCCGGAGCCGAGCAGCGGTTTGGCGCGCACGCGGAAATGCACGACTCCCTCCCGGTTTGCCGGAATCGGAGCCTCGATCGTCTTGTCGCCGAGCACCTCGAAATGCTCTCCGGCATCGAGCGTCACGCTCACCTTTGCGTTGCTGCCCGAGCCTTCCAGATTGTTCGACACGCCGACCGACATATCGAATTCGTCGCCCGGCGTGACCGTGAGCGGCGCGTTCGGCGACAGCACGAAGTCGCCGCGCACGGTGGCGTGTCCTTCGTGCACGCCGACCGTCTGCGGCGTCACCGCCACCGCCATCACCCGCAGTCTGCCGTTGAACGATTCGGGCACTTGCCACGTCAGCGTCTCGCCTCCCGGCCCGACATCGACGATGCCCGACCAGTACGCCACCGCCGGATCGCGCTTGCGCTTGAACGGATTCAGGAAGCGGCCCAGCGTGGCGTCGGCATCCCCCCCGGGGGCGGAGGCCATTACCCTTGAAAACTCGGGCAGGATCAGGTCGAGCAATTGAGTGGTCTTTACTTCGAGCGCCCGTTTCTGGAAGAAATAACCGAGCGGGTCGGCCGTCTTGTATCGCGCCACCTGCAAAATGCCCTCATCGACGGCGAACACCACCGCTTTTGCCGCCCTGGCGCTCTTTATGTTGAACGTTGCCGTCTCGCCGGGCTTGATCTTGTCCGGCGCGGTCACGTCGAACTTCAACTGATAATGCTCGCGGCTGACCGAAAACGGCACGACGCCATACGAGAGCGGACTCATGTAAATTTCATCCGACCCCGGATCGCGCACGAACGTCACCGTCAGGTATGCATTGCCGTCGACGTCTTTCGGCAACCGGATCTTCTGTATCGTGCTGGTCGTCGTGCTGGAGAACCAGCG
>WRNU01000010.1 GCA_009776435.1 Betaproteobacteria bacterium
CTGGGCTACTTCAAACAAAAGCTCAAGGAAGGCGAAATCGGCTCCTCCACCATGCCGCACAAGGTCAATCCCATCGACTTCGAGAACGCCGAAGGCAATTTCGGCCTCGCCAATGCGGTGTTGCGTCATTTCAGCGAAAAGCTGCCGATTTCGAGAATGCAGCGCGATCTCACCGATTCCACCGTGTTGCGCAACATGGGCGCAGGGTTCGGCTACAGCGTGCTTGGCGCGTCCAGCATGTTGCGCGGTCTCGACAAACTCGAAGCCGACCCGGTGCGGCTTGCCGCAGACCTCGATGCCTGTTGGGAAGTGCTCGCAGAGCCGGTGCAAACCGTGATGCGCCGTTTCGGTGTTGCCAATCCTTATGAGCAACTCAAGGCGCTTACGCGCGGCAAGGGCATCACCCGCGATGCCCTGCACACCTTCATTGCGATGCTCGATATCCCGCCGGGAGAGCGCAAACGCCTGATTGCGATGACTCCGGCGGGCTACCTGGGCAAGGCGGTCAAACTGGCGCGGCGGATTTGAGGCACGGCGCAATGAGTTTTACGGAAACGCTCAAGAGCCTGCCTCGTATTTCGCATCTGGCTGCCATGGAACTGTTCGCCATCGATGGTGCATCGATGGGCGCGATAGAAAACAAGTCCGGCCAGGCAGGTTCTCTCGCCATCTACAATCACCTTGCCCAGATCTACGGAGCGATTACGCCCGAGGCCGCAAAAAAAGGGCTGGAACTCTTTGGCGAGCGCGCTGAGGAGGCGCGTCTGAATCCCGGCAAGCATCCGAACATCGACCGCCTGATCGGGCTGATCGAACGCAATGAAACGCTGCGGGTGAAACAGAAGTTTGCGGTATGATGATCTCTACGGTCTTCGGGTAGCCCCAGCGCCGCTACCACTCCGTCAGGCTCTGCCTGCCACTCCTCCAGGGTGGGGAATCAGATCCCAATCAAAGCGGAAACCGCTCTACCATCCCATATAAATATCCCGAAACCTTGCTCAGATCGGAAACGGTACTCGTTGCGATCTGGATGCCCTGATTGGTTTCCTGGTTCATGAGATGGACTTCTTCTGCGGCTTGCGCCATGTCATGGGTCAGGATCGATTGTTTGCGGGTGGCAGCGGCAATGTCGCGGATGGATTCGGCAACGTGGTCTACCTCTTCCATGATTCCCTGTATCTTGACGACGACCGATTGCGAAGCGGCAAGCCCCGTGGCGACGGAACGTTGCGTTCCTTCCATGCTCGTGAGCGCCGACTGGATGTCTCCATGCGTCGTACTGATCAGTTGGCCGATTTCAACCGTTGCCTTGGCCGTGCGTTCGGCAAGTTTCCTGACTTCGTCGGCGACAACGGCGAAGCCTCGTCCGGATTCACCGGCGCGCGCCGCTTCGATTGCGGCGTTCAGTGCCAGGAGATTCGTCTGATCGGCAATTTCCCGAATGGCCCCGATGATCGTGTTCATCGCCTTGGAGCGTTCGCCAAGCGTTTCCAAAGTGCTCGCCAAACAACTGACTTCGGCGGCGATACGGTCGATTTCACCTGCCAGATCATTGACCGCTTCCGCAGAGTGATGCGAGACCTCGCCGGTCTGTTTGACCGTTTCTTCGACCTGCTGCGCGCTGTCCGCAATGTCGCCGATGCTGGCGGTGATCCCTTCGATCGCCCGGGTCGTGAAATCCAGTTTCGCGGACTGTTGCTTCGATTTGTCGGTGATCGTGAGCGCCGCGCCGCTCAATGAGTCGATGTCGCCGTTGAGCGTGCTGGCGCGTTCACGTACTTCGACGAACATGTTGCGCAGGTTTTCGATGAAATGGTTGAAAGCGACGGCCGTCTGCCCGATTTCGTTGCGTGAGTTGGCCGCAAGCTCGCGCATCAGCTCCCCGTGGCCATTCGCAATTCCAGTCAGGGCGTCACGCAGTTTGAACAGGCCCTCGAGCAGCCGCGACAAGGCCAGGTTGGCGATCGGCGCGCCCAGCAACGCAATGATCAGGCCCGCAAGCGCCAGCCCCCAGATCAGGGAACGCAATGGCGACAATACCGTCGCTTTGTCCACGACGATGCAAAGCACCCAGTCCGCGCCGGGAATCGTCGAGGCAGTGACGTATTTGGGAACGCCTTCGATGTCTTTCTCATGCAGGACGACTTGATCGCTTGCCGTTTTCAGGATTGATTCGTCGAATCCGGGCACGACTTCCGAGACACTTTTCAGCGCCGAGTCCGGTTTTGAGTGTGCGACGATTTTCCCGTCTCGGGTGGTGAGAAAAGCATAGCCCTGGCCGCGCAATTCAATCGACTGTACAAGCTGGATGATTTCCTCGAGCGAGATGTCTCCGCCGACGACACCCTGTTGGGAAGTCATCGCCTGCGCTACCGTGATACATAGCTCTTTGGTGGATGTGGAAATATAAGGCGGCGTAACGATGCTGTCTTTCGTTTCGGTGGCCTGTTTGTACCAGGGACGCGACGTCGGGTCGTAGCCCGGAAACTGTTTTTTGTCTACCAGTTGATAGATCATCCGTTTGTCTTCATAGCCGACATAGGTCTGTTCGAAGTGCCCAGCGTCCTTTCCTGCTATCAGGAAAGGGATGGGATCATCCGCAGAAGGCAACCTTGCCGTTACCGCTTCGATTGCGTCGCGCCGTCGTGCGACCCAGTACGTCATGAGCGCGCGGTTGTCTCGAATGGTCGTTTCGACTTCCTGGCGGGTGGCGTTGATGACTTCCTCACGCATTTGCCAGTATGCGACGCCCGAAAGCACCGCAATCACGATGAACAACAAGGCTGCAACAAAAACGAGCAAACGTTGTTTCAGTGACATGGGATCTCTCCCGACAGATTTTTATAGCCTGAAGCGCAGGCGGGCATGCTGCGTTGCGGTATGCCCGAATATCGTATATTCCGATTCGGATTATCACCGAGATGTTTTGCACACCTTCATTACAATGTTTGACATAAGTGAGGTTGGCCGGACAAAAGGAGGCCAACGGATCGCGTCATGTATCCATCGGGAGGACGATCGGGAGAACGAAAAATACAACAGGGGGAACGCCCTTTTTGTTAGGAGTTCCTATACCACCGCTTCCTGTTTCTGCGTTTTCACCTTTGCAAATTGCTCGCGCGACACGCCGAGCCACATCGCGAGCGGGCTGGCGACGAGCACGGAAGAATAGATTCCGAAGCAGATGCCGATGGTGAGCGCAACCGCGAAGTAAAAGAGGGTCTCGCCACCAAAGAACAGCATGGAAAGCACCATCATCTGCGTGGAACCGTGGGTGATAACGGTACGGGAAATGGTGCGGGTGATGGCGTGATTGATGACCTCGGGCGTTGCGAGGTCGCGCCGCTTGCGGAAGGTTTCGCGCACGCGGTCGAATACGATGACGGCCTCGTTGATCGAGTAGCCCATCACCGCCAGCACCGCCGCCAGCACCGACAGCGAGAATTCCCACTGGAAGAAGGAAAAGAAACCGAGGATTATGACAACGTCATGCAAGTTGGCAAAGATGGTCGAGATGGCGAAGCGCCATTCAAAGCGTATTGCAAGGTAAATTACGATGCCGATGATGACAAACAGCAGCGCCAATGCGCCGTCGTTGGCGAGTTCCTTGCCGACTTGCGGTCCGATGAAGTCGGCCCGCAGCACGGTGGCCTCCGGACCTTCGATTTTTTGGAGCATCTCCTTTATCTGGTCTCCCACCCTGGAGGATTCGGCGTCGTCACGGTTTTGTATGCTGATCCGGACATCATGGGCGCTGCCCTGCACCTGGGCATCGGAATAGCCGTTATCGGCAAGCGCCTGACGCAGTGTGTCGAGCGAAGGGATGGTCTCGAGCGGGACGATTTCACCTTCTTTGGCATAGGTGATTTCGACCGACGTGCCTCCGGTGAATTCCTGCGACAGGTTCAGGCCGCGATAAGCGAGAAAGAACACCGCCACCGAGAAGGTCAACAACGAGATGACGTTGAAGATCGGCGCATAGCGCATGAAGGGGATGTCTTTCTTGATGCGGAAAAATTCCATGACGATGTATTCCTTGATCCGATCGGTTCAGTGGTTCAGTTGTTGTCCGGTTTCCATACCTGGCCGATGGAGATCGCCTCGAGCTTGCGGCGGCGGCCATAGATGAAGTTGACGAGCATCCGGGAGACGAGGATGGCGCTGAACATCGAGGTGAAGATGCCGAGGCAATGCACCACGGCAAAGCCCCGAACCGGGCCGGAGCCGAAAGCCAGCAGCGCAATGCCTGCAATCAGGGTGGTGACGTTGGAGTCGAGAATGGTGGCCCAGGCGCGCTCATAGCCTGCGGTGATGGCGATCTGCGGGGTACAGCCGTTTCGCAGTTCTTCCCGGATGCGTTCGTTGATGAGCACGTTGGAGTCGATGGCCATGCCCAGGGTGAGCGCCATGGCGGCAATGCCCGGCAGGGTCAGGGTGGCTTGCAGCAGCGAGAGCAACGCCACCAGCAGGAGCAGGTTGGCGGTCAGCGCTATGGAGGAAATCAGTCCGAAGAATCGGTAATACACCATCATGAACACGGCAATGGCGACGAAGCCCCAGAGCGTGGAGAGGGAGCCTTTTTGGATGTTGGCTTCCCCAAGGCTTGGGCCGACGATACGCTCTTCGATGATTTCCATCGGTGCGGCCAGCGCCCCCGCGCGCAGCAGCAAGGCTGTCTTGGCGGCCTCGGAGGAGGTCATGCTGCCGGAAATCTGTACCCGTCCGCCGCCGATCTCGGTGCGGATGACCGGGGCGGTCACGACTTCGCCCACTCCTTTCTCGACCAGCAGAATGGCCATGTTTTTGCCGACGTTGCGGCGGGTAAGCTCGCGGAATTTACGCGCGCCCACGCCGTCCAGGGTGAGATGGACTGCCGGCATGTTGTTTTCATCGACGCCGGCCTGGGCGTCGGTGAGGTTCTCTCCGGTGAGTTCGACCCATTTCCGAATCAGAATGGGTAACCCCACGTCGTTTGCGTCTTCCGCGCCCTTGGTGCGGCTGCTTCGGCGGTGTTCGAAGTACAGTTCCGTGTCGAGGGGAAGGCGCATTCTGCCCTGGTGGACGGCGAATGCCGTCTCATCGCCGGGCGTGCCGACGACCATGCGCAGTTCGAGCGTGGCGGTGCGGCCCAGGATGTCCTTGGCCTCGGCGACATCCTGTATTCCCGGCAACTGCACGATGATGCGATTCGCCCCTTGTTGCCGGATCACGGGCTCGGAAACGCCCAGTGCGTTGATGCGGTTGTTGAGGGTGTTGATGTTCTGTTTGATGGCGAAATCGCGGATGCGTTGTTCGGCCTGCGGTGTCAGGCTGGCAACGAGTTGCAGATTGCCGTCGCCCCCGTCGCGCTCGAGCAGTTGCAGTTCGTTGGAGAAGGACTGGATTGCCTTGCTTGCGGCGGCGCGCTGGGTAGCCTCCTGGAAGCGCAGCACGATGGTGTCGTTTTCGCGTGCAATGCTCGCAGGGCGCGGCTTTCCATCCCTGCCGGACAACTGGCGGTTGAGGTCGCCGTAGAAGGAGTCCATCTGGCGGGTGATGGCGCTGGGCATATCGACTTCGAGCAGGAAATGCACGCCGCCGCGCAAATCCAGCCCCAGGTTCATCGGCAGGGCATTGAGTGCAGAGAACCATTGCGGGGAGTTCGGCAGCAGGTTGGGTGCCACCGTGTAGGAGGGGGCTTTCTTGTCGGGGTTGAATGCGGATTCGATGATGATCTGGGCGCGTTCCTGGCTACCGTCGTTTTTGAAACGCACACGTATCGCCGCAGCGTCCGAAAAAATGCCGTTGTGCACTATTCCGGCTTCCGTGAGCGCCCTTTCGACGCGCGCGCTGTCTCTGACGGGGTCGATCTCCACCGTGGATTTGGCGCTCGAAATCTGTACGGCAGGCGCCTTGCCGAAGAAGTTCGGCAGGGTGTAGAACAGACCCCAAAACAGTGCGACGATGATGAGAATGTTTTTCCAGCGGGGATAGCGGTTCATGGTCGGTGACTTGACGAAAAAATGGCGCGCGACCTCTCGTTCTTCGGGCGGCGCCAGGGGCAATGAGATGGGATCAAAGGGCTTTCAGCGTCCCTTTGGGCAGCACGGCGGTGATGGTTTGTTTTTGGATGGCGACCACGGTGTTGGTGGCGATTTCGACCTGGACAAAGTTGTCGCCCACATCCATGACCTTGCCTGCAATGCCGCCGCCGGTAATGATTTCATCCCCCTTGGAGAGGGCGTCGACCATGGCTCGGTGTTCCTTGGCGCGCTTCATCTGAGGACGGATCATCAGGAAGTACAGCACCGCGATCATCAGGATAAAGGGAAGGAAACTGGCCAGACCGCCGGTTGCTGCGGCCTGGCCGGCATCGGCAGCCTGGGCGTATGCGTTGGAAATCAACACGTCGATACTCCGAAAATTGTGTGAAACGACGAATTATAGCATTTGCCGTGCCCGATGCTGTGGTTTCACTCGGAGCGCAGGGCATCGACGACGTTCAGGCGCGCCGCGTGCCGCGCCGGCAGGACGCCGGCGGCAAGCCCGATGAAGGCGGAGAAAACTTCAGCGGCAATCGTAAACGACCAAGGCGTGGTAACTGGAAACGAGGGAGCGAAAAACCCCACCAGCCAGGCCAGTCCGATCCCGATCGTAAGTCCGAACAACCCGCCGATCGCGGCCAGCACCACCGCTTCGGCGAGAAAGAGAGTGAGAATGGTGTTGCGACGCGCGCCCAGCGCGATCAGCAAACCGATTTCACGGGTGCGCTCGGTAACGGCGATGGTCATGATGGTGACGATGCCCACTGCGCCGACCATGAGCGAGATGCCGCCGAGCGCGCCGATGAACAATGTGACGGTGCCGAGGATGTTACGGAGGCGGCTGATCATTTCATCCTGTGTATTCAGGGTGTAATCCTCGCGCCCGTGGCGCGCAGTGAGTATTTGGCGGATCAGGGGGAGGGCTGGCGCAGGACCGACGTTGATGTCGTAGGCGAGGCTGATCTGGTCCAGCCCGGAGCGGTTGAACAGGGTCATTGATCGCATGGCCGGGATATAGACCGTATCGTCGATGTCCATACCGAGGATTTGCCCCTTCGGTTCCAGGACACCGATGACGATATAGCGTTCTCCCCCAATCGAGATGCGTTCGCCGAGTGCTTGCCCCGATCCGAAAAGTTCTTTTTTGAGCTTGTGGCCGAGTACCGCCAGCGCGCGGGCATTGTGGCTCTGTTCTTTGGGAAGAAACTGACCGGAGGCGACTTCGAAGGAATACAGTTCGTGCATTCCTGGGCCGCCACCCCGCACGATGATGCGGCGCACGCGGCCATTGCCGCGCACTTCGGCGTTCCCCCACGTCTCGGGATTGATGATGCTGATATGGGGTATTCGGGTAAGCGCCTCCGCGTCGTCCAGGGTCAGGTCCCTGGCGGTCGTGGGAAGCCCTGGTGTGCCACCGCGCGCGGCCTGCTGCCCAGGGGTGACCATGATGATGTTGGTTCCGAACTGGGTGAACTCGTTGAGTACGTAGTTGTGCAGGCTTTCACCGAGCGAAGTGAGCAGGATGACCGCCGCGATGCCGATAGCGATGCCGAGCAGGGTGAGAAAGCTGCGCAGGCGGTGAGCGGCCAGCGAATGCAGGGCAAGGCGGAGAAGGTCGGGCCAGCGCATCGTCTCGCGCCTCAATGCCCCGTCAGGGCGAGAACCGGGTCGAGCGCCGCCGCCCGTCGCGCCGGCATGATGCCGAAGACGAGTCCGCTGCACAGCGCAACGGCCAGTGCCGCCGCAATCGCCCATGCCGGAGGCCAGGCTGGCAGGAAGGGCCAACTCATGCGAATACCCCATGCTCCGAGATGACCCAGCATGAACCCCGCGAGCGATCCTATGAGCGACAGGAGCGTGGCTTCGGTGACGAACATGCGCATGATGACGTGGTTGCTGGCCCCAATGGACTTGAGCAGGCCGATTTCGGCGGTGCGTTGGGTGACGGCCACCAGCATCACGTTCATCACCAGGATGCCAGCCACCACCAGGCTGATCGCGGCAATGCCGGTCAGCCCCATCGTGACCATGCCGAGGATGCGGTCGAACGTGGCGAGCGCGGCATCCTGGGTCGTCAGGGTGACATCCAGCTCGCCACCATGACGTTCGCGTATAATCTGTTCCAGTTCGACCTTGGCCGGTTCGATGGCGTCGCGGCTGGTGATGTCGACCAGGATGTGGCGCAGGCCGTTGGTATTGAAGATGATCAGCGATGTGGCAATGGGAACGAAGATCATCTTGTCGGGATTGAATCCCAGCCCCTGCCCGACGGGGGACAGGACCCCGATGATTCGCAGACGGTTGTCGCCGATGCGAATCATCTGGCCGATGGGGGACGTGTTGTCGAACAATTCATGATGGATAGCTGATCCGATGACGGCCACGGCTCTAGGGCGTTGCCAGTCTTCATCGGGAAGGAAACGCCCTTGTGAAGTGCTGAAGCGTCGAATGTCGACGTAGCTGGCCGTGGTGCCGAAGATCATCGTTTCGCGCAACCGGCCATTGGCTGCCGCTTCTGCAGTGCCTATCGAGACAGGTGTGACGCCGCTCACATGGTTATTGCGAAGCAGCGAGGCTGCGTCCTCGATGGTCAGTTCGCGCGGCGTGGCAAGGTTTCCCATGTGGAGTCCGCCTGTTTCGTTGCGTCCCTGTTGAACGATGATCAGGTTGGAACCCAATGAAATGAATTGGCCGACGATGTAATCCCTCGTTCCCTCGCCGAGCGCGGTGAGCATCACGACCGCCGCCATGCCGATGGACATCGCCAGTACCAGCAGCGAAGAGCGTAGCGGGTAGCTGAATATGGCGCGGGCGGCGAAGCCCAGGGTGTCGGAAGGGGTCATGCGTTTTTCCAACTGTCGTTCAGGACGCCGTCGACCATCATCAACCGGCGGCGCGCGCGGCGGCCCATGCCGGGGTCGTGGGTGACGACGATCAGCGTCGTGCCGGCGGTATTGAGGGATTCGAGCAGTTCGATGACTTCCTGGCCGGTGTGGCGATCGAGGTTGCCCGTCGGTTCGTCGGCGAGCAGCATGGCCGGTTGCATGATGATGGCGCGGGCAATGGCGATGCGCTGGCGTTGCCCGCCGGAGAGTTCGTCCGGGCGATGACCGGCGCGCGTGGTGAGGCCGACCTTGTCGAGCGCGTCATGGACCCGCTGGCGGCGCTCTTCGGACGACATGCCGGCGAGCATGAGCGGTAGCGCCACGTTTTCGGCGGCGGTTAGCCGAGGGACGAGATGGAAACTCTGGAATATGAAACCGATGCGGTTGCGCCGCACGGCGGCCTGTTCGTCGGAGGTGAGCGTGGTGACATCGCGCCCTTCGAGCCGGTAACGTCCGGCATTTGGGCGGTCGAGCAGGCCGAGCAGGTTGAGCATCGTGGATTTTCCCGAACCCGACGGCCCCATGATCGCCACGTATTCGCCCGCGTCGATGGACACCGACACCGAGGAAAGCGCCCGAACCGTGGCTTCGCCAAGCTGGAAGGTGCGCGTGATGTTTTCGAGTTTGATCTGAGCCATGGCAAGAGGGAAACCTCTTGGGAAAAAGTCGGAGATCCTGTCATCTGGGGTTTGTCACGGAGGAGATGCGCGCCCGCTCTCCGGGAAGCAGCCCCGCAAGATTGAGGGAGGTAATGACGCGCTCGCCGTCTTTGATGCCGGAGAGAATTTCGGTTTGTTGCCAGTTGGCGATGCCGGTCTGAACCGTGCGTTCGGAGATGATGCCGTTTTTGCCGAGCACCAGTGCCTTGTTGCCTTCACGCAACGCGGTGACGGGGATGAGCAGGGCGTCATCGCGCGAAGCGAGAATGATTTCGACATCGACGCTATAGCCGACGAGCAGTCCCTGGATGCTCGCAGGGTTGGCGAAGTCGATATCGACGCTTACCGTGCGCGCCTGCTTTTCCACGGCGGTGATATAAGGCGCGACGCGGCGCACGCGCCCCTCGAAATCCTGCTCCTTGAGGGCTTCGACGCGGATGCGCGCAGATTGTCCGGGTTGTATTTTGGGGGCATCGACTTCGTCCATCGGCGCCTTGATGTAGAGGCACGAGTCGTCGATCAGTTCGATGGCCGGCGGCATTGCGATGCCGGCGGGGGACGGGGTGGAAATTTCGCCCAATTCGGCGTTGATCTTGGCAACGGTTCCACTGAAGGGTGCGGCAATGACGGTGCGGTCGAGATCGGTGCCGACGGATTCGAGTTGTCGCACGGCGGTTTCCACCTCGGCCTCGGCGCTGGCGCAAGCGGCGTTGCGGGAATCTGCCTCGGCGCGGGCCTTTTCGGCTGCCGTTGGAGAGACGAATTTGCTCTTGACCAATTCTTCCTGGCGTCTGGCGTCCTTCTCTGCCTGTCTGGCGAGGGCGCAGGCTTCTCGATGGCGCTGGTGGGCGCTGATCTGCCGCGCTTGCAATACGGATTCCTGCGCGCGCAGATCGCCTTGCCAAAGCCGCATCAACACCTGACCGGCTTCTACGCGATCACCTTCCGCGACACCGAGATAGTCGACGCGACCGCCGACGATGGTGGAGAGATTCGTGCGCTGACAGGCTTCGATCATGCCGGCGCGGGTATTGGTGACGGTCGTTTCGATCTTGCCGCGCTTTGCCGTGTGGACGGAAACTTCCAGCGCCCCAGGTCGGAAAAGCAGCCAGACCGCCGCAATGAAGGCGAAAAAGGTAACTATGGCATGGATGCCCCACACGGGCAGGTGCCTGAGTTTGTGATGTATCTGGCGGAGTAAAACGATATCAATAGTCATTACGAGAGATGATATCCATTTTTTAGCGCAGATACATCTATTTTGAGAAGAATCCTTTCTCCTTATCCCGGTCTCGTCCACGAGTCCTTGAGCGGAACGGTGCGGTTGAAGACCGGGGAACCTTCGGAGGAGTCGTGGCGGTCGGCGACGAAATAGCCGTGCCGCTCGAACTGAAAGCGTTCTTCGGGCCTGGCCGCCCTGAGCGCGGGTTCCAGCAATGCCTCGATGACACGGATCGAATCCGGGTTGATGTCGCCGAGATAATCGCGCTCCAATCCTTCGGGGTCGCCCTCGCGGCGCTGCCCCGGCTGGGGGTGGGCGAACAGGCGGTCGTAGAGCCTCACCCTGGCGCGGTAGGCGTGCGTGGCGCTCACCCAGTGCAGGTTGCCTTTGACTTTATAGNGNTCGGCGCCCGGCGTGCCGGATTTCGAGTCCGGGAAGTATTCGGCGAAAACGGTATGGATNTTGCCGTCGGCGTCTTTTTCGCATCCGGTGCATTTCACCACGTAGCCGTAGCGTAGCCGNACCATGTTGCCGGGGGTGAGGCGATGAAATCCCTTGACCGGCGTTTCCATGAAATCTTCGCGCTCGATCCATAGTTCGCGGCCGAAAGGCATGTCGCGCCTGCCGAGCTCGGGCTTGAGCGGATGGTTCGGCGCCAGACAGTATTCGTTTGCGCCCTCGGGGTAATTGACGAGAACGAGTTTTAGCGGGTCGAGTACGGCGATGCGCCGTGGGGCGGTTTCGTTCAGGTGCTCGCGCATGCACTCTTCGAGCACGCTCATGTCGATCCAGGAGTCGGATTTCGCCACGCCGATGCGTTCGGCGAAGCGGTGAAAACCTTCCGGGGTGAAGCCGCGCCGCCGCGCGCCGGAGAGCGTGGGCAGGCGTGGATCGTCCCATCCGGCGACGTGCCCTTCGTCGACGAGTTCGATGAGCTTGCGCTTGGAGAGCACCGTGTAAGTAAGGTTGAGACGGGCAAACTCGATCTGCCGGGGCAGCGGGCGGGGAAAGTGCCCGGCATCGGCCAAGGCATCGAGCGTCCAGTCGTAGAACGGGCGCTGATCCTCGAATTCCAGGGTGCAGATCGAGTGGGTGATATTCTCGATGGCATCCTCAATGGGGTGGGCGAAGGTGTACATCGGGTAGACGCACCACTTGTCGCTGGTACGGTGATGGGACACATGGCGGATGCGGTAGATTGCCGGATCGCGCATGTTGATGTTGGGGCTTGCCATGTCGATCTTCGCCCGCAACACATGCGCGCCGTCGGCGAATTCACCGGCTTTCATTCGGCGGAAGAGGGTGAGGTTCTCCTCGACGGGCCGTGTGCGATAAGGGCTGTCGGTTCCCGGTTCGGTGAGCGAGCCACGGCACTTGCGCATTTCCTCCGCCGTTTGCGAATCGACGTAAGCCCTGCCTGCCTTGATGAGCGATTCGGCGCAGGCGTACATGATGTCGAAATAGTCGGAGGCGAAGTACAGGTGTTGCTGCCAGTCGAATCCGAGCCAATGCACGGCTTCGATGATGCCGTCGACGTATTCCTGTTCTTCCTTTTCCGGGTTGGTGTCGTCGAACCGCAGGTGACAGATGCCGCCATAGGCTGCCGCGAGTCCGAAGTTCAGGCAGATCGACTTGGCGTGGCCGTAGTGCAGGTAGCCGTTCGGCTCGGGGGGAAAGCGTGTCGCAATCCGGCCTTTCCATTTGCCGGTACGGTTGTCTTCGTCGATGATATTGCGGATGAAGTTGCCGCCGGGGGCGGCGGTGGGTGCAGCGGAGGTCATGTTGGCTGGGTGTTCCGTTCGTCGGTGGAATGGCGTAAGTCTTCGATGTCTTTTTCGGTCAACCCGGTGATGTCTGCGATTTCCTGGATTGGGCGGTTCCAGTCGAGCAGCGTGCAGGCCGCTTTGCACAGCATTTCGTGGCGGCTTTTTTCTATGGCTGACAGTGTTTGAAGGGAGGGGGTTTCCATTGGAATGTCCAGATTTCATTCCCCTCCTTGGAGGGGCGCCCGAAGGGCGGGGTGGTAGCGGCGGTGGGTTGACAAAATGCGGTAGTCTGATGGTCTGCCGCCGCTAACCACCCCGTCAGGCTTCGCCTGCCACCCCTCCACGGAGGGGAATTGCCCGTTACCCCTTCAGGGAGGGGAATTGCCACGTCGCTTCGCGTTACCCCTCCAGGGAGGGAATTTGAAATTATAGAGGTAATTGCAGGCCGGGCCATATGTCGTTAATGGCTTCACGGAACGTTTGCTGAATGCGCTTGAGCGCCGCGTCGTCGTCCGCCTCGAAGCGGAGCACGACTACCGGGGTCGTGTTGGAAGGCCGGGCGAGACCGAAGCCGTCGACGTATTCGACCCGCACGCCATCCAGGGTGATGATTTCTGAAGCCTCTCCAAAAACGCCGGAAGCGGCGCTTTCCCGAAGCCGTCGCACGAGTTCGAAGGGTTCGCCTTCGTTCATCTTGACGTTGAGCTCAGGCGTGCAGACGGCGTTGGGCAGGGATTTGAGCACTGCGTTGCCATCGGCGTGCCGCGAGAGGATTTCGAGCAGTCGCGCCCCGGCGTAAAGCCCGTCGTCGAACCCGTACCAGCGTTCCTTGAAGAACATGTGGCCGCTCATCTCTCCGGCCAGCGGCGCGCCGGTTTCCCTGAGCTTTGCCTTGACGAGCGCGTGGCCGGTCGTCCACATCGTCGGCTTGCCGCCCCGCGCGCGTATCCAGCCCGCGAGGTTGCGCGTGCATTTCACGTCGTAAATGATCTCGCCGCCGGGAAGGCGTTCGAGCACATCGGCGGCGAACAGCATCAACTGCCGGTCGGGGTAGATGATTTCACCGTCCTTCGTGACCACGCCGAGACGGTCGCCGTCGCCGTCGAACGCGAGACCGAGTTCGGCATCGGTCTCAGCGAGGACGCGAATCAGGTCGCGGAGGTTTTCCGGCTTGCTCGGGTCGGGGTGGTGATTCGGAAAGCGCCCGTCGACCTCGCAGAACAGTTCCGTGACTTCGCACCCCAGCCGACGGAACAGCGCCGGGGCGATTGCGCCCGCCACGCCGTTGCCGCAGTCGATGGCGATTTTCATCGGACGCGCAAGTTTCACGTCCCCCGCGATACGGGCGATGTAGTCGTCGGCGACATCGGCCTCGCGCCGCACGCCCGCGTCGTGCGCAAGCGTGAGCGTTCCGTCGATGATGCGCTGGCGGAGCGCCTGGATTTTTTCTCCGAAAAGCGTCTCGTCGCCGAGTACCATCTTCAGGCCGTTGTAGTCGGGCGGATTGTGGCTGCCGGTGACGGAGACGCAGGAATGCGCGCCGAGATGGTGCGCCGCGAAGTACGTGACCGGCGTCGGCACGCAACCGATGTCGATGACGTCGACGCCAGCAGCCAGGATGCCCTCGGCGAGCGCATTGGCAAGTTCCGGGCCGGAAAGCCGCCCGTCACGCCCGATGGCGACGGCCCGCTGCCCGCGCGCGGCGGCCTCGCTGCCGAGAGCCTGCCCAATGGCTTTCACGGTATCGACGGTGAGTGTTTTATCGACGATGCCGCGAATGTCGTAAGCCTTGAAGATTTCGGCTGCGGGGATGGAGGGCTTTGTCATGTCGCGTGTACCGCTCGTATTCTCCGGTTTCAAACCTTGGTGAGCCAGTGTTTGTACTCTGGGGCGCGGCCATTGACGGCATCGAAGAACTTCGCCTGCAATTTCGCGGTCAGCGGTCCGCGATAGCCTCCGCCGATGGGGCGGTTGTCTAGCTCGCGGATCGGGGTGATTTCGGCGGCGGTTCCGGTGAAGAACGCCTCGTCGGCCAGATAGATGTCGTCGCGGGTCAGGCGGCGGCTTCGCACTTCCAGCCCCATGTCTTCGGCAATCTTGATGACCGAATCGCGGGTGATACCGGCAAGCGCCGAGGCGATTTCCGGCTCGATCAGCACGCTGTCCTTGACGATGAAGAGGTTCTCGCCCGCACCTTCGGCGACGAACCCCTCTGTGTCGAGCAAGAGCGCCTCGTCGTAGCCGTCTTGTGTGGCTTCGAGGTTGGCGAGAATGGAATTGGCGTAGGTGCCCGCAAGCTTGGCGCGCGGCATGGTGACGTTTACGTGGTGGCGGGCGAAGGAAGACACCTTGACGCGGATGCCGTGCTCGAGCGCCTCCTCGCCGAGGTACGCGCCCCAGGTCCAGGCGGCGATGGCGACATGTACCGTGGCGCCTATGGTGGAAACCCCCATCTTTTCCGATCCGTAGAAAACGATGGGGCGGATGTAGCATGACATGAGGTTGTTGGCGCGCACGACTTCCCTTTGCGCTTCCATCAGCGTTTCCGGGGAATAGGGGATGTCCATCATGTAGATGCGGGCGGAGTTGAACAGGCGTTGCGTGTGTTCGTTCAGGCGGAAGATCGCGGGGCCGTCGGCGGTGTCGTAGACACGCAAGCCTTCAAACACGGCCAAGCCGTAATGCAGGGAGTGGGTCAGCACGTGCGTGGTCGCTTCGCGCCACGGGATGAGCTTGCCATCTTTCCAGATGAAGCCGTCACGATCAGCCATTGACATTTTTGGGTTCTCCGCCGATTGAAAAAGTGTGTCGGAAATGCTTGCCGCCTAGTGCGAAAGACAATCTATTCTAACGCAAAGACAGAGAGCATGCCGGACGGCGGCAAATGGGCGTTAAAATAAACAGATTTACGCCTTCCCATCATGAATCATCCTCGCTGGAAACCAAGCGTCACCGTTGCCGCCGTCATCGAACGCGATGGCCGCTTTTTGCTGGTCGAAGAAGAGACCGCCGACGGCTTGCAATTCAACCAGCCTGCCGGACATCTTGAGGCGGGCGAATCGCTGCTTCACGCCGTTGCCCGTGAGGCGATGGAAGAGGCCGCGCATTTGTTTACCCCGGAATACCTGATCGGCGTCTACCAGTGGCCGCGCCCGCAGGGGGATGCCGTCTACCTGCGATTTGCCTTCGCCGGACGTGCAAGAGAAAGCGACCCAGCGCGCGCGCTCGACGAGGGCATCGTGCGCACGCTCTGGATGACGCCCGAAGAACTTCGCGCCACGCGCGCGCGTCACCGCAGCCCGCTCGTCCTGCAATGCGTGGAAGACTGGTTGGCCGGGCGGCGCTATGGGCTGGAACTGTTGCGCCATTACGATTGCGACACCGGGAGTCCTCGATGAGCGTGGCGGGCGTTGCGGATGGTATGAGGGTGATCGTGGGCATCTCCGGCGGCGTCGATTCCGCCGTGGCGGCCCTGCTGCTCAAGCGTCAGGGCTACGCGGTGAGCGGTCTCTTCATGAAAAACTGGGAAGACGACGATCATGAGGACTATTGCTCGTCCCGGCAGGATTTGATCGACGCGGCTTCGGCGTGCGATGTGATCGGGATCGACCTCGAAGTCACGAATTTCAGCCGCGAATACAAGGAACGGGTGTTTGCCGATTTCCTGCGCGAATACGAGGCCGGACGCACCCCGAACCCGGACATCCTGTGCAATTCCGAGATCAAGTTCCGCTGCTTCCTCGATCACGCGATGAGTTTGGGGGCCGAGCGCATCGCTACCGGACACTATGCCCAGGTGCGCGCGTGTGAAGGCAACGGTGAATTCCAGTTGCTCAAGGCCGAGGACGGCACGAAGGATCAGAGCTACTTCCTGTACCGTCTCACCCAGGCGCAACTGGCCAGGACCCTGTTTCCGCTCGGCGCGCTCGCCAAGCGGACAGTGCGCCGCATCGCCGCCGAGGCCGGGCTTCCAGTGGCGGCCAAGAAGGATTCGACCGGGATTTGTTTCATCGGAGAACGGCCGTTCCGTGAATTCCTGATGCGCTACCTGCCGACCCGGCCCGGTGAAATCCGCAACCTCGACGATGGCCGCGTTCTCGGCGAGCATCAGGGGTTGATGTACCACACCGTCGGACAGAGAAAAGGGCTCGGCATCGGCGGCATCCGGGAACGGCAGGACGCGGCGGGCGAGCACGAAGCCTGGTATGTGGCCGCAAAGGATGTGGCCGCCAACGTGCTCTACGTCGTGCAGGGACACGACCATCCGGCCTTGCTCAAAGACCGCCTCACTGCGCTCGATCTCAACTGGATCGCAGCGCGCACCCCGCATGCGCACTGGGTCTACACGGCCCGGCCACGCTATCGCGCTTCGGACATGCCCTGTGTGATCGACTCGCTGATAGGAGAGGGGAAAGGCGCAAGCGCCGAAATCGTTTTCGCCCAGCCGCAATGGGCGCTCACGCCGGGGCAAAGCGTGGTGCTCTATGAGTCGCGGGTGTGTCTGGGGGGCGGGATCATCGCCTGAATGCGGCGTTCAGCCGGAAGCGACGGCGGAAATCGGGATGACCGGGTGATAGACGCGCTGGTAATCCTCGCAGCGTTCGAGGTAGTCCTTGGTGCTGCGGGGCATCGTCACCCTGGCCCTGGAGAGGTAGGTGATGAGCGCGCGGCCCTGTTTGATGAGACGGATGCCGTCGGCGGCATGGCGCATCAACGGCACATCCGGTTGCGCGGGCATGGGCGGGGCGTAAGCATTGAGTTGTTCCGAAACGACGACGAACCCGGCCCAGACATCGAAGATGTCTTCGTCGGTGCGCAGGGTTTCGCATTTGTTCTTGGCTTCGTCGGTGAATCGGCGAATGATCGGCGGCGCGTCGGCAAAGAGCGGGTCGTTGGCGAAGGTGTGCACCATTATGTCGGAGAGGCGGTCGATGTCGCGCAATGTCTGGGCAATCTTGATGTAGCGGCTCGCATAGAAATCCTCCACCGGGATGGAGAACGCGCGGAAAGGCTCACCCCACAGTTCGTCGATGCCTTCCTCGCCGCTGCGGTGCAGAACCATCCGCCCCAGGGAAAGCGCCTCTTGCAGGCAGTCTCCGCACTCCCGCATCAGGGCGTTGTCCTCGTCGATCTCGATGCCCTGCTCCTGCAACTCCACGAGCTTGGAGAAGATGTCGGAGGCGCGGTTGAACAGCGCCCCGGCCAGCATGGCGCCCTTGACGCGCTTTCTCGCCGGAGTCTCTTCCTTCTCGAAGGCGTTGCGGGTCTCCCCCAGGCGCTTGCCGGGGATGTTGATCCCGTGTTCGACGTGGTTGAACAAGCGTCGGGTCGTTGCCTGAATCAGGGCTTTCTTGGCACGCAGCGAATCGGCAGGCGGGTCGTACGCCTTGATCCAGTAGCCATCGTAGTAGACACGCTTGATGCCGTCGACGATGCGCAGAGTGCCGTTCGGAATAATTACCATTCGGATTGTCCAGACGGTGGTTCGGTATGGGTGATCGATGATACTTGGACAGGGAGCAGAGCATACGCCAGTCGTTTACGGCATTGAAGTGCAACACCTGTTGTTTTGATGCTCCGAGGGAGGATAAACATCACACTTGTCATCACAACGCGGCCAGATGCCTTTTGCCGCGCGGCGTTGACTTCAGAATGGTTGTTTTGCGGCGAGCCGGTAACCGCGTTGCGCCTTGGAGACGTTTTCAAACGTCAAGGGTAGATTTTTTTGCAATTCTCCGGCAAGGCGGACAAGTTCGTCCTCGTCGCCCTCGACCAGTTCGAGTTCGAGTTCATGAATCGGGGCGTCGTTTTCTCCTGCTTTGATGAGTCCTGTATCAATCATGGCAAGGATATACACGCCGGGGCGCGGCTGGATATGGCGGATATCACGAAAGAAGCGCGTGGTGAAGACCGGGATGAGTTGGTTCTGTACGCGCGTGAGCAGGGCGGCGACGGCGGCATCGGTGACGGAGGAAAAGTCGAAATACCCGCTCCACGGCGTTTCCCATTCCGGTCGCCGTGTCAGCCCGTCGATGGACTGTGCCGTCGAACACTTGACCGTTTGCACCATGCCGTCCGAATACTGTCGCAGCCGCAGGCCGATCCCGTGCGCTCGGAGCGTATGCGAGGGCGTATCGAAATAGGTGTTGTCGAGCGTCTCCGGTTCTCCCTTGCGCGGCGCGGACGCAATGAGCGGGTGGCGCGTGATTTCCGGCAGGGCATCGGCGGGAAACGAGAGTTTGAGTTCTATTTCAATTGACATGATCGGAATTCGAGGGCGGTTGTCCGGCATCGGGTGAAGACCCGTTGCCGGGATGGGCGGCGCCTTGTTCGTGAGATGGGGGGGATGCCTCGGCGCTGCGAGGAGGAAAGAAGAAATCCAGTGGGTGCGAGAAGAAATGGCGTAACACCAGGGTGCTGAGAACGCGTCCCTGGGCGAAAGTGATGCCGCGCGAACGCATCGCCACGTAAAGGGCGAGAGAGAAGCTGACGAGCAGGTTCACCAGGCCGATCAACAGGACGCCCGCAGCCGTGACGCCGATCAGAGAGAGGGGGATGACAAAATCGTAGGCCGCAGAGGCATAGCCGACAAAGGCGGCGGAAAAGGCGATGTGACGGATGTCCAGCGGCAGGCCGAAGAGCACTCCCAGCGCGGTCGTGCCTCCGAGCAGGAAACCGAAAAAGAAGTTGCCGGCCAGCGCCCCCAGGTTGTTTTCGACGTAGGTGGTAAAGCGTTGCACGAGTCTTTCGCCGAACAATCGGCGGGGCCAGCGCAGTTGCGCCAATCGTTCCGGGATGCGGTTGTAGGCCGTCAGGTTGTCGTAATAGGCGGCGATGAGACCGGAGAGAAAGAGGCACACTCCGGCGATTGCCGCGAAAAACGGCGCGCCGCTCAGGGGGGCGACACTGGTGAACAGAAGGTCGGCCTTGATGGTGTCGATGAAAGGCGCCTTGGTGAGATGCAGGAAAGCGAGTGAGAACAGGATCGACATGGGGATGGACAGACCGAGGTTCCCGACGATGGCGGCGAGTTGGCTGCGCAGGGTGCGCACGACGACTGCGGCGAGATTATCGAGATCGCGCGTTTTACCGCGTGTCTCCCCGATGGAGGCCGCGATGGCGTTGGCGGTCATCGCGGGCTGTTTGGTGGCCACCGTGCCGCCCACGACATGGATGAGCGCAAAGCCGATGCCGTAATTCAGGCAAAAGCACAAGGCTTCGGTGAGCGGAGCCAGGTGCAGCGCGCCGATCATGATCTTGAAAGCCGACATGATGGCGATGATCAAACCGCCGAGCGCCGCCGAAAAGAGCATGCCGAAATACTCGCGGCGGGAGGTGGTAATGTATTTTTCGCCGCGTTTGCTTGCGCTATCGGTCATGCGCAGGGAGAGCAGTCTGACGTTGGTGCTCCAGTAATCGGAGAGTCGGTTCCTGCGGCCTTCGGCGTACAGCGTTTGTTTGAAAAGCGACACGGCCTGGGGCAGCAACGAGGCGACGGTGCGTGTCTGGTGCAGTTCGTGCAGCAGCTCGAGCAGATCATGGATGCGGTCGAGATGCTGGCGCAGGCGTTCCAGCGTGAAAGTCAGTGTCAGGCTGGTTCCCAGGCGGGATGCGCGGCGGCGCAAACGTTGCAGGACTTCCTGGCATTGGTCGAGCATGACTCCGAGATGGGCTTCGTCGCCGAGCGGCGTTTCGGGGTTGTTCCACCATGTACGGTAAGCCTCCAGGTAGGCCACGACCTCGGTGTTCTGGGCGAGAAACGGGGATTCCAGTTCTTCGAGTTGCGGGTCGATCCGCACCAGTTCGGGGTCCAGCCCGATAGCCGAGACGTGGTAGGAGAGGATGCGCAGGGCTTCGAGCATTTCCGTCAGCGCGATGGGCAGGGTTTCCACGGTGCGCGGAGGGTCAGCGGCTTTCTCGTCGCCGAGCAGAGCGCGGAAAAAATTGACCCATACTTCGTCGGGAATCGCCTCGACCCAGATTTCGTCGTCCTTGCGGTGGAAAATCACCGTCAGGAGGTCTTTCAGATAGGCGGGCGCAACGACGTCGGGCAACAGGCGGTGCGAGATGCGGCGCGCCGTTTCGGTGAAGAACCCGGTCGAAGGCAGCAGGCCCGACGAGACGTAGAGCGAAGTCTGTTTGTGATCGACGAAAAGCTTCAGGAGCGCCGCGCGCAGCACGAGTCGGCTGTCGGGGGCCTGTGCCAGCATCTGCGTGAATTCGGACAGGGCGACGGCGGCATCGTCGGCGCGATGCGCTCGGGAAGGGCGCACGGTATTGACCAGCGCGATCCACAGGGAAACGTGGTCGGCGGCAGGCTCGGCGGCAATGCGCGCAAGCAGCGCCTCCAGGCGTTTTTTCCGGGCAAGCTCTGGAGAGATTCTGCGAAAAAGTTTCAAGGGGTTCCAGGCAAAAGCCATCGTATCTCCTGTTTCGGTTCCAAAACAGTATGCCTGTCGTTTCGTGTGGTAGACAACCCGCAGTCTTCCGTTCCGGGAGCAAGCCGGACAGGGACGGGAGTTCCTTCCTCGACGAGGGGGAGGTGCAGATCCGAACCGGGCGGGATGACTGATGGCTGCCGATGTTCATTCGGTTTGCCGTTGTTCTTCACTCGACGACGATCACAGTCTAGTATCATGTTCTATGCCTACGGTGGAAACATGTCACAATGTCTTATCAATCCGTAATTGTTCATATGTTGATGTGCTTCTTTTCGGTGACATCCGTCTCCGGGTGCACTGCCTTGAAGTACGTCGCTGAAGCGCGCGTCAACCCACCGCTCAATGAGCTTGTTTCACCCTCTTCCGGTGAAGTGATAGATCTGTACTCGGTGGAAACTGGTTCAGGGCCTCATGACGTTTTGTTTTTTGTTTCAGGGTCGGGTTGTGCGTCATTATATTATTTTTTACGCCCCTATTTTAACGGCCTGACAGGATCGTGGAAAATTTATGCTGCGCAAAAATATGGAGTCGATAAAACGGATAAAGGCATTTTCTGTAATGATGAATTCAAGGGTAGCTATAATTATGACATACTGTTGGAGCGAAATCGCCTTGCACTTGAGAAAGTTGTTCAACAGCACGGTACAATCCTGGGTGTTATCGGCGTATCCGAGGGCGGTCAAATCGCTGCGAAGCTGACGCAAGACAATCAGAATGTATGCAATTTGGTTGTTATTGGGGATGGCGGGTTATCTTTTCGTGCCTCTGCGAAGATATTGGATGATCGACAAGAAAAGAATGTTTTTTCACAAGCTTTTTCCAGGGTTGACCGTGACCCACACAGTGTATCGAAAAGTGTTCTTGGATATACGCATAAATACTGGACCTCGTTTCTTGATCGTGATCCGGGTCCAATTTATTTATCAATTACGCAACCGATTTTTATCATTCATGGAGAACGTGATGATTCGGTTCCTGTGGAGTCCGCAAGAATTGTAGAAGAACAATTTGAAATGGCAAAGAAAGAAAACCTTAATCTACTTATTGTGCCTGATGCAAATCATACATTGAAGCAAAACGGCGTTGATAAAAAGCCGGAAATAATGGGTTTAATATCAGATTTTCTTCAAAAGAATAAAAAGTCCTGCTCCGACTGAGGTCGACGATTGTGGTCGACCCATGTTCGACTGCGGCTTATAAATGGCGCGGGCCAAAGAGTCCGTATCGAGGAAATCCCCGGCCTTCGGGCCGGGGTGACTCAAAACCGGAAACGGCCTATTCCTGTTCCTTCTCGATGGTCTTGTAGGCAAGTGCGCCCAGGACGCCGCCCACGATGGGCGCTACCCAGAACAGCCAGAGCTGCGCGATCGCCCAATCTCCGGCAAAGACCGCCATGGCGGTACTGCGCGCGGGATTGACCGACGTATTGGTGACGGGAATGGAAATCAGGTGGATCAGCGTCAGGCAGAGGCCGATAGCGATGGGCGCGAATCCCGGCGGCGCTTTCCGGCTCGTCGAACCCATGATGACGAACAGGAAAACCGCAGTCAACACGATTTCACAGACCAGCGCGGAGACAAGCGAATACCCGCCGGGCGAGTGTTCGCCGTAGCCGTTCGAGGCAAAGCCGCCGCTCAGGTCGAAACCTGGCTGGCCGCTGGCGATCAGGTACAGGACGCCGGCAGCGATGATGCCGCCGAGAACCTGGGCGATGATGTAGGGCGGCAATTCCTTGCTCTCGAAGCGGCCCGCCGCGAAAAGGCCGATGGAAACCGCCGGATTCANATGACATCCGGAAATNTGCCCGATTGCGAAAGCCATCGTGAGCACGGTCAGGCCGAAGGCGAGCGAGACCCCGACAAACCCGATGCCGAGTTCCGGAAAGCCCGCAGCCAGTACCGCGCTACCGCAACCACCGAGAACGAGCCAGAATGTTCCAATAAATTCAGCCACATACTTTTTCATGAAAAAATCTCCATGGGGTTTGGACGAAGGAGGGTAAAGCAGCGGGAACGAACCCCGCGCGATATTTGTCGCACTACGTTTGATCTTCTTCTTGGATCAGGTTTGAGCTTTGGGGTTGGAAAAACACATTCTATCGCGCCTCCCAAATCACCGGCTCATTGGTAGCGTGCGAACAACGCAACAGATCGAGCAGCGGCCAGGCGCGCTGGGCGAGATTCACAGGCGCGGCCATGCCGGTTTGCCCGGCTTCGGCCTCGGCCTCTTCCTCGGCCTCCCGTTCGTCGACGCTCTTCGCGTCTTGCTGCCTGCGCTCGGTTTCGATGGCAGATTCCAGGCGCGTGATGGCTTCGGGCATCTGTTCGACGGTAAAGATGCCNTGNGCGGCATTGCAGTCCTTGNCGAGCAGGGTGAGCAATTGTTGGGCAGCGTCGCCGAGCATGAGGACATCCGCCCCGGCCTTGGATTTGAAAGTAATCAGCATCGTGTCATCCGTACTCGTTTTGGGTTTATAAACCTTTCACTGCATGGATACCGGCGGCGTTTCGCCAGTATCCGCGATAGTCCATTCCTGAGCCGAACAGAAAACGATCCGGAAGTTCCAGCCCGGTAAAGTCGGCCTTGAGGCCGGGGCGGGCCTTGCGGTCGTGCCGTTTGTCGACGAGCACTGCGGTGAGCACTTCCTCCGCGCCCTGCTCGCGCAGGCGCTCGATGACGGCGAGCAGGGTATGACCGACATCGAGAATGTCGTCGACGATGAGCACGGTGCGACTCTGCACGTTTACGTTCGGGGATGCGTGCCAATCAATTTTTCCGCCCTCGCAATCGTGTCCGTAGCGGGTCGCGTGGAGCCATGAGAGTTCGAGCGGGAAATCGAGCCGGGGCAGCAGGCGTCCGGTCAGGACGATTCCGCCGTTCATGACCGCAAGAACGAGCGGATCGGCATTGGACAGCCGCGCGGCAATGTTCGAGGCCATGCGGTCGATGGCGGCGTCCACCATCGGCGCGTCGGCAAGACAATCGGCTTCATCGCGTATGCGCCGGATGTCGTTCAGTCGGATGATGTCCGGATTCATTGTCTCGGTCTCGCAGGAATTGAAATTCGCGGCCCGATTCTAGCCCAAGTAGATTCAGTAACGCTAAACTGCCACGGTCGCGGGTTTGTCGAATCGAAGATGAAGAAAACAAGGAGATGCAAAACGCGGAAATGGAAAAGGCAGCAGTCGCAATCAATAGCGAGCCTCTACAGGCCGTATTGGACGGGCTGGAAGCCGCCGTCTACGTGGCTGATGCGCATAGCGGCGAAATCCTTTTCGCCAATCGCGCTTTCCAGGCGTTGCACGAGTTCGATGCCGTGGGCCAGATTTTGCGCGGGTTGGTCGTGCCGCTGCCGGAGCGCGGGGACTATCGGGCGGACCCGCGCGGGGTCGAGGCGTCCGAGGCGCCCTGCGAGCTTTTCGACGGGGAATTGTTGCAACCGCGCACCGGGCGTTGGTATCACGTGGGGGAACAGGCGGTGCTCTGGGTGGACGGGCGCGTCGTTCGGCTGGGTATCGCCACCGACATCACCGTTCGCAAGAGAACCGCTGAAATCGCTCGCCAGCAGGAGGAGCGCATCGCCCGTACTGCGCGCCTGATCACCATGGGCGAAATGGCCTCGATGCTGGCGCATGAGCTCAATCAACCCCTGTCGGCCATTGCCAACTACTGTAACGGCTGCGCCGCGCGCATGCAGGCCGGGGCGGCTGCTGCGGAATTGCTGCCCGCGATGCGAAAGGCGGCTGCCCAGGCCGAGCGGGCGGGTAAGATCATTGCGCGCATTCGCGCGTTCGTGAAGAAAAGCGAGCCGCGCCGCCGCTCGACTCCCGTGGCCGCCATCCTGGAGGATGCGCTGGCCCTGGTCGAGATCGACGCCCGTCGTCGCGGCATCCGGCTCTCTGTCGAAGTCGCCTCCGGTCTGCCGGATGTCCACGCCGACCAGATCATGATCGAACAGGTATTGCTCAATCTCACGCGCAACGGATTCGACGCCATGAACGATGCTCCGGACGATGCACGCGTGCTGAGGGTAAGGGCGCGGACGAGGGGGGAACGCTTCGTGGAAATCGCGGTCATCGACCGGGGTCACGGCATCGGCGAGGAAGACATGGAGCGGCTGTTTCAGCCATTCATCACGACCCGGGACGAAGGCATGGGGATCGGGTTGACCATTTGCCGCTCGATCATCGAGTTTCACGACGGGCATCTGACTGCGGAATTGAATCCGGAAGGCGGTACTATCTTCACCTTTACCCTACCTATCGAGGAGGCCATCCGTGAGTGAAGCGGTGAGCAAGGCCGTAGGGGCGTCCAGTCAACAGATTTTCGTCGTCGATGACGATGATGCCCAACGGGATTCCCTGGTCTGGTTGCTGGAGTCGCATGGCTATGCGGTCAAGGCTTTCTCCTGCGCCAGGGATTTCCTGGCGTTCTGGGACAGGAACCTTGCCGGATGCCTGTTGCTCGACGTGCGCATGCCGGGCGTGAGCGGGCTGGAATTGTTCGAGGATCTCGTCAGGCGGCATTCTTCGCTGCCGGTGATCTTCATCACCGGTCATGGCGACGTGGCAATGGCCGTGGCGGCGCTCAAGAAAGGCGCGGTGGATTTCATCGAAAAACCGTTTTCCGCCGAAGAAATGCTCAAAGTCGTCGAAAACTGCCTGACGCGGGAAAGCGAAGAACGCGAATGCCGCCGCGCCCAGGCCGACACGACGCAGCGGCTGGCACAACTCACGACACGCGAACATGAAGTGCTCGATCTCATCATCAAGGGCAAGCTCAACAAACAGATTGCCGATGTGCTCGGCATCAGCATCAAGACGGTGGAAGTGCACCGCGCGCGGGTGATGGATAAAATGGGCGTCTCCACGATGGCCAGCCTGATACGGCGAGTCGTGTCTGCCGAGTTGCGGGAGACGCAGGGCTGATATCATCAACATTTTCCCGGAGTGGAGTAACCGATGGGCGGGCGTTTGATTGATGGCAAGGCTTTGGCTTCAAGTCTGCGTGCGGCGTTCAAAACGCGCGTTGCGGCACTCTCGGCGCAGGGGCATCGCCCCGGCCTCGCGGTAATCCTGGCCGGAGAGAACCCCGCCTCGCAGGTCTACGTGCGCAACAAGGTCGATGCCTGCGAAGCGGTAGGGATTTTCTCGCTCAAGATCGACTATCCGGCGAACGTGCCTCAGGAAACCCTGCTGGCAAAGATCGCCGACCTCAATGCTGATCCCGCCATTCACGGCATCCTCGTGCAACTGCCGCTGCCGGATCACATCGACGAAGAAGCCGTGCTGGAGGTCATTGCGCCGGAAAAGGATGTCGACGGTTTTCATGCGGTCAACGTCGGCGCGCTCGCGCAGGGCAATCCTCGTTTTATTCCCTGCACGCCTTATGGGGTGATGAAGATGCTCGAAGCGAACCGGATCGATCCGGCTGGAAAGGAAGCCGTCGTCATTGGCCGATCCAACATCGCGGGCAAACCGATGGCGCTGTTGCTGCTCGGCGCGAACGCCACGGTGACGGTGTGTCACTCGAAGACGCGCGATCTGGCCGCGCATGCCCGCCGCGCCGACATTCTCGTGGCGGCGGTGGGCAGGCCGCGTTTCGTCACCGCCGACATGGTCAAACCCGGCGCGGTTGTCATCGACGTGGGCATCAACCGCCTGCCGGCGGAAGAGGGCGGCAAGCTTTGCGGCGATGTCGATTTCGAAGCCGTGAAGGAAGTCGCCTCTCTTATAACCCCCGTGCCCGGCGGCGTCGGGCCGATGACCATCACCATGCTGCTGGCGAACACCATCGAAGCGGCAGAGCGGGAGCTTGAAACATGAGCACAGCAACGGGCAACATCGTGCCGCTCGTCGGCGTCGTCATGGGTTCCGATTCCGACTGGCCGACGATGCAGGCGGCAGCCTCCATTCTCAAGGCGTTCGGCGTGCCGTTCGAGGCCAGGGTCGTTTCCGCTCACCGCACGCCCGATCTGCTTTTCGAGTACGCCGAGGCGGCCAGGGCGCGCGGCCTGAAAGCCATCATCGCCGGGGCGGGCGGCGCGGCGCACCTTCCCGGCATGCTGGCTGCCAAAACGGTCGTGCCGGTGCTGGGCGTTCCCGTCCAGTCCCGCGCGCTCTCCGGGGTCGATTCCCTGCACTCGATCGTGCAAATGCCCAGGGGCGTGCCGGTCGCCACCTTCGCCATTGGCGAGTCCGGCGCGGCCAACGCCGCGCTCTTCGCCGTTGCCATACTGGCGAATGAAGACGCTGCGCTTTTTGAGAAATTGCAGGAATTTCGACGGAAACAGACTGAGAAGGTGTTGGGGATGCGGTTGCCGGACGGAGCGCCGGTCTGATGAGGGCGTTTGACGTAAATCCGAGCCTGGAGCGATAGTCATCTGCGCAAAGTGGTCAGGGAAGCGCAGGCGCACCGCTGGCGCGAGGAATACGCAGATTTCGTCACGGCCTACAATGAGACACTGACCACTGAGAGCTTACCGCTCGACGAGTGGAAAACTCTCTGATGGCGAAGTCAGCGCCTCCGCGCCGGAGAATCAAGACCCCTGGATGGCGCTTCGATTTATCCGGTTACTTTTACTATTCTTTCTCCTCGTTATGTACCCACTACATAATAATCCATTACCGCTGGGTCGTAAAACCAATTCCCCAAAAGTGCTCTATCATAGGTTACTTGTGCAATCTGGGGTGTCTCTCTAGAACCGCAGCAAAAGAATCCAACCACGTAACCATCTCCCCCTCGCCTTGGCGCGGCAACCAGCGTTCCAATCTCTGTTTCACCGCGCTTTATTGTACGGAAGTCTTTCGGGACGATTATCGGTTTACCCCGTGTCCATTCCGCCTCGAAATTAAACCACATCATGTCTGCTTTTTCATGACGCTTACTATTCGGATGCAGTTTGCCATCTTCACAGTTATCTTTACAGAAGCGAAAAAAAAGATAAGCAGCATCCCTTTTATATCCTTCTGGGAACTTCGCCCAGTTAAAACCAGTAATTATTGAAAGTTTGGACGGATTAATAACATAGGGTCCGTTCGGCATGATAAGGCTCCTTCAATAAAATTTACACGCGATCAATACTATCAATACATATGCGCGTATGTCAACAAGCATTGTCAAAAAATGTTTCGCAAGAAAGTTTGGCATACCCATTCCCATACAGCATTACAAAACCACTCCGTTTCCAACTCGTGCCGAAAGTTGCCGTATTATTATGAATAATGCAAGTTTGTATGTTTGGAATTATTCCATCCTAAATGAAGAAAGAGGATTGTGCTCGACCCATGCTCGGACACGCCAGTCAACGCCTTGTCCGCCCTTGGCGGTTCTGACTCCCCGCTGGCATGATGCGGTAATGCCTCGTGATTGTGAATTTGTATGGCATATCTTCTTCCCGCGCACCCAGCGAGCATAGCCTGGATAAGCGAAGCGCCCTCCAGGAGAGTACCATCCGATGCGGAGTATCGCAGATTGCAAGAATAGTGATGGTGCGCGCTACACGTCAATGCTTGAAGTCAGCGAAGCTCCGCGCCGGAGAATCAGTATTCCTGGATGGCGCTTCGCTTATCCAGGCTACTCGACTGAAAGCCATCATCGCCGGGGCGGGCGGCGCAGCGCACCTTCCCGGCATGTTGGCTGCCAAAACGGTAGTGCCGGTGCTGGGCGTTCCCGTCCAGTCCCGCGCGTTCTCCGGGGTCGATTCCCTGCATTCGATCGTGCAAATGCCAAGGGGCGTGCCGGTGGCCACCTTCGCCATCGGCGAGCCCGGCGCGGCCAACGCCGCGCTCTTCGCCGTTGCCATGCTGGCAAACGAGGACGCTGCGCTTTTTGAAAAGTTGCAGGAATTCCGGCGGAAACAGACCGAGAAGGTGATGGGGATGCGGTTGTCGGACGGAGCGCCGGTCTGAATGAGGACGTTTGACGTAAATCCGATCCTGGAGCGATAGTCATCTGCGCAAAGTGGTCAGGGAAGCGCAGGCGCACCGCTGGCGCGAAGAATACGCAGATTTCGTCACGGCTTACAATGAGACACTGACCACTGAGAGCTTACCGCTCGACGAGTGGAAAACTCTCTGATGGCGAAGTCAGCAACGCTCCGCGCCGGAGAATCAGTATCTCTGGATGGCGCTTCGCTTATCCAGGCTACTCGACCTGCACGGGTTCAAAAATTGTAGGAATCCCGAAGGAAACAGGGATGTGAGCTAACCCAATAAATGGCGGCATCGGTATTATCACAACATGATAACAAAATATCGCGAAGCATTCATTCTTAATTTTTCTTCAGTCTCATGAGGCTGGATCCTCTTTAGTAGTAGATCACGACCAGCACCATGTTCTTGGCAAAGCATTGCAAAACCATTCTTAGTTGCTTCTAAAAAAAGTGCGGCCTGCCCAAGATGTGACGTGTCAAATGTACCATCCTCGTTGAATATGGCAATTGCTGTTCCGGGTTGTATTTTCTCCTCCCGCCGTATTGCCTCCATGACGTTTTGGCCTTTTTTCCAAAGTGATGTTGGGATGTTTTTTAATGCCGGAATTTCTGCTTTGATTAGCGCAACGTGATGCCCATCCGGGCACTCTGTCTTTGTAGTCGTTGCGTTAATTCTCCATGTAACACGGGTGTCATCATCTTCGTGAATGCGAACTTTTTGCCATTGTAATTCCATAGCATTGAAACAAACAAAAGGCCCTTGCATGATGATCTTCCTCCAAAGAAAATTTGTGCTTTATTATTAACAGTATATGTGTATATGTCAACAAGCCTGTCACCAGTTTGTAGGGAACAAGTAATCAGCCTGAATTGCCATGCTGTTGCCATGGGTAATGTTTGTTTGCCTATTGTATTTTTCCTGGCGCATCAATCAACGCCCTGCCTGCCTGATACGATAATGCCCCGTGATCGTGAATTGGTAGAGCATATCTTCTTCCCGTGCACCCAGTCCGATATTGTGGATGATCAACGGCCTTTGCGCGGAACGGTCTTTCCGGTCGGATACGATGCCGATGTGCTCCACCTGCGGGCGCAGGTTCCAGGTCACGATGTCGCCGGGCAGAAAGGTTTTGTCGGTGAC
>WRNU01000011.1 GCA_009776435.1 Betaproteobacteria bacterium
CCAGCATCTGGTCGGAAGTGCTGATGACGCGCGAATTCATCTCATAGGCGCGCTGCGTGACGATCATGCTCACCAGTTCCTCGGCCACGTTGACGTTGGAAGTTTCGACGTAATGCTGGTTGATGACCCCCGCAGCGTTCATGCCCGCCTGTTGGGGCGTCGCCACGCCGGAGGAAGCGGTTTCCAGAAAAAGGTTCTCGGAAACGGCCTGCAAACCGCCTGGATTGATGAACATGGCGATCTGGATGGTTCCGATCTGTATCGGGGTGACGCTGTTGGCTTGCACGACGGAGACGGTGCCATCCTTGCCCACGGTAATCCTGACGGCGTCGGCGGGGATGTTGATGTTGTCGGCAAGCAGGTAGCCGCTGGCCGTCACCATGTTGCCCTGGTTGTCGCGCTGAAACGCCCCGTCGCGCGTATAGGCGGTCGTGCCGTCCGGCAGGGTGATCATGAAGAAACCGTCGCCCTGAATCATCAGGTCGAGATCGCCCCCGGTTTGCAGCGGCGCGCCCTGGGTGAAAATCCGCTCGGTCGCCACGGTTCTTACGCCAGCGCCAAGTTGCAGCCCGCTGGAAATCTGGGTCTGCTGCGTCGATTGCGCGCCGGGCTGGCGAATCATCTGGTAGAGCAAATCCTCGAAAATCGCGCGCTGGCGCTTGAAACCGTTCGTCGATACGTTGGCGAGATTGTTGGCAATCACATCCAGCGAGGTTTGCTGGGCATCCAGGCCGGTACGGGCCGTCCAGAGCGAGCGGATCATGTTGGGGAATCCTTGTTGTCGTTATCGTTATCGTTTTCGGCGTGCTATCGCGGCGCGATCACCTGTGTTGCGGAACGGTCGTTTTCCTGTGCGTTGGACATCATGCGTACCTGCATTTCGAACTGGCGCGCGAGGGAGATCATCTGCACCATCTGCTCGGCAACATTGACGTTGCTCGTCTCCAGGTAGCCGCCGGCGACTTGCACTGCGTCGTCTGCCGGAGCCGGCTGCCCGTCTTGCAGACGGAAGAAACCATCCTCGCCACGCACCAGTTCATTCTCGGGCGGGTTCACCAGTTTCAGGCGGGCGACCTCGGTGGTGATCCCGTTTTGAATTGCGGAAATGGTCCCATCCGCGCCGATCACGATCACGCTTTCGGGTGGAATCGTGATCAAACCGCCATCGCCCAGGACCGGCAAACCCGCGTGGGTTTGCAGCACGCCATTAGCGGAAACCTCGAATGAACCATCGCGGGTATAAGCCTCGCCGCCCGCCGTCTGGACGGCAAACCACCCCTTGCCTTTCACGGCCACGTCGAACGGATTGCCGGAAAACTTCAACGGCCCCGCCGTGAAATCCGTGGCGATGCTGGCATCGACCACGAAGGAGCGTGAGCGCATGGCCTGGGTCTGCACCTCCACCGCGCGCATCTTGTGCATCTCGGTGCGATAGCCGGTGGAGTCGGCATTGGCGAGGTTGTGGGCAACCGCCGCCTGCTGGCCGAGCGTACTCTTTGCGCCGGTCATCGCCGTGTAAATCACGCGATCCATGTTGTCGTCTCCCGGCAGGCCGTGCCCGTAATCTCCTGCAAGCCCGCCGTTTCTGGTTCAGTTCAAGTCACGATCAGCGCAGGTTCACCAGCGTCTGCATGATCTGATCCTGGGTGCGGATCGTCTGCGCGTTGGCCTGGTAATTGCGCTGCTGGATAATCATGTTCACCAGTTCCTGCGTCAGATCGACGTTCGACTCCTCGACCTGTCCGCCGGAAATCAGACCGTTCAACCCCGTGCGCGGCCGTCCGACGATCGGCGGACCGGACTCGGGCGATTCGACCCACAAGTTGTCTCCGACGCGGGTCAAACCCTGATTACTGCGGAAGGTGGCCAGCACGACCTGGCCGAGGTTCTTGGCCTGCCCGTTGGTATATAGCCCCTGGATGATGCCGTCCTGACTGACCGTTAGCCCCGCAATCTGCCCGGTGGTGTAGCCGTCCTGCCAGAGATCGGTCAAACCGAACTTCGAGCCGAACTGGGTCAGATTGGTGAGGTCGATGGTGATATTCAGCGCCGCCGCGCTGTTGGTGA
Source organism: Betaproteobacteria bacterium (assembly GCA_009776435.1). Lineage (GTDB taxonomy): Bacteria > Pseudomonadota > Gammaproteobacteria > Burkholderiales > Rhodocyclaceae > WRNU01. The sequence goes on from WRNU01000011.1 coordinate 2,068, forward strand.
GCGCCGCGTTGTAAGCGATCTGGACGGGTGTGGTGACAGGCTTGCCGTAGGCGTCGAAAGCCAGGGGCGTGCCTGCCGGGGACAGCGTCGTGAGGTCGTTATCCAGCATGGCATACGCCTCCCAGGCGCCAGGAGCCGTCTTCACGAAATAGACCATCATCGAGTGCTCGCCGCCGAGGCTGTCATACACGGGAATCGGCACCATCCAGTTGTANGAATCCATGTCGAACGGATCGAACGGTGAATTGATCGGAAGATCGTCATCCGCATTGAGATTGCCGGAGCGAATCTGNACCGATGAGGTGGGTCTCGGGTCGATGTCCCCCAATGGCACGAAAAGCGGCTCGACGATGCCCCCGGCAAGCGGAATGAAGCCGTTNTCATCCGCCCTGACGCCCATCACCTTCTCATGATTCGGCGTAATGATGAAGCCTTCCTTGTTGATGTCGAACTGCCCGTTACGGGTATAAGCCGTCGAACCATCGAAACGCTGGATGACGTAAAAACCGTTGCCGATGATCGCCATATCCAGCGGATTACCTGTCGTGGTCGGTATGCCGTCTATGAAACTCTGGTAGACCGCCGCAATCTTGCTGCCGTAGCCGATCTGGATGGACGAATTCACCCCGGTGAGCGCCCCGGCATACACATCGGCAAAAATGGCGTGGGAGGACTTGAAGCCTACGGTACTGCTGTTTGCGATGTTGTTGGAGATGACATCGAGTGCGCGGGAGGACGTGTTCAGTCCGCTCAAGCCTTGTGAAAATCCCATGATGTTTCTCCTTTCTCAAAGAATCTGTTTAATGTCATCGAGCTTGAAAATGCCCAATCCGCCGACCTGCAAATCGGTTCCGTTCGGGCCGCGCACCACACTCGTCACCGGCCCGAACTGCAACGGTTTGACGGCAACGAGCGCGCCGTTCAGGGTTGCGGACACGCTCACGGAGTACATCATCCCCTGCGCGGCCTCGGTGCCGTCGTCGGTCAAGCCATCCCATACATAGTTGTGGCTGCCCGCATCCACGTCGGTGAATTCGAGCTTCGTCATCACTCGTCCGCTCGCGTCATACACCGTGACCGTCACCTTGTCGGCGGGCGCATTCAGATCGAAGCCGCCGATCGCGCCTGCCTCGGTCAATCCGAGACCCTTGCCATCGACCAGCACGCCGCGTCCGATCATTGCCGTGCTATCCATCAAATCCCTGGATTCCATCAACGACTGCACCATCTTGTTGAGGCGCTCGATGCCGTCGACCGTGCTCATCTGCGCCAACTGCATGGTCAGATCCGCGTTATCCAGCGGATTCATCGGGTCCTGGTTGCGCAACTGCGTGGTGAGCAGCGTCAGAAAGCGGTTCTGCTCATCCTGCATCAACGTATTGCTGACGGCCTCCTTGCGGCCCAGCCCGGACAGAACACTGTTAACGGTGCTGTCTGTAGAAACACTCATTTTCGTACTCCTGCTAAAACCGGCGATTTCGCCGGTCGGGTCATTTATTGACCAATCTGCAAGGTACGCTGTAGCAAGGTCCGTGCCGTGTTCATCACCTCGGTGTTGTTCTGGTACGAACGCGAGGCGGAGATCATGTTGACCATCTCCTCGACCACGTTGACGTTGGGCATTTCGACATAGCCCTGCTCATTGGCGGCGGGGCTGTTCGGCTCATAGACGAGCCGCATCGGCGCGGCGCTCCTGACGATCTGCGTCACCACCACGGCGGTTGAAGCGGAGCCGCCCCCCGGCAATTGCCGGGCGGCAAAAACGACCTGTTTGCCCCGGTAAGGTTGGCCGTCCTCGGAGGTGACGCTATCGGCGTTGGCGAGGTTGGAAGCCGTCGTATTCAGGCGGATCGACTGCGCCGTGAGCGCCGAGCCGGAGATATTGAATACGTTGAGCATGTTGGCTTCCATTGCCGTTCTCCGAATGTGGCCTTTAACGGTAAGCGATGCCGTGGCGGGCGCGAATCCAACCCGTTACTGGCCGACGATGGCCGTCTGCATCGAGCGCAGCAGGCCGTTGATGAAAGTGACACTGGCTTCGTAATGCACCGTGTTTTCGGCAAAAGCGGCGCGTTCCATGTCCATGTCCACGGTGTTGCCGTCCACGGCCGACTGCCATTCCATGCGATATCGCGTAAAGGTTCCCGGCGAAAACTCCACCTTGTCGCCCAGATGTCGGGCATGGGTTTTCATCAACGGCAACGGTTGTCCCCACTGCCCCCGACCCAGTGCCGCATCCAGCGCATCGCGGAACAAAATATCGCGCGCCTTGTAATGCGGCGTATCGGAATTGGCGATGTTCGACGCCAACAATTGCTGACGGTACGCCTGAAGATTCAGCGCCGTCTGGTGAACCTGCAAATCTCTTTCGAGCAGATTTTTCATTGCCTCCTCCTTGCCCTCGCCTCACGATGCAGTTTCCATGCCAGCTTTTACGTGAGACATTATTTTTCACCCTGACGACGATGTTAACCCTTCCCTCTTTGCCGCATTGCACTGATAAGACAGGTAAAAAAGCGCCAGTTTATTGAAATAAGGCATGTAAAACACTCGCTGCAATGCGGCAAAAATTTCCGTATGACCTCATCGGTTCTTGCCGCCATCACAAAATGTAACATCATGTATTTATTGAGTTTTCATATACAAATCCATCAAAACACTGGAAACATCATTCAAAAAAATTTCATCGCCATTCAAATAGTCGTGACATTTTTCGCATGTCCGGGTGTGACTTTTTCATCGTTTTTCATGCTGCATCACGGAAAAATGCAGCCTGGTTGCATTGACTAAAGAAACTCCTGTTCAGAGCGGGGTTCCGGGATTCAATTCAGTTGGTTATGGTGGTCAACGAAAACAACCGAGCAATTCCCCACCCCTGGAGAGATGGCAGGCGAAGCCTGACGGGGTGGTCGCGGCGTTGGGGGTCGCAAATCACCCCGACCTGCACGATATGTAAGCATATGTAAGCACTTGAACCGAAAATGCTCTATGGATTGAAGGCGTGTTGTCGCTTTAGCATCGAAACTCTGTACCGATTCAATGGTTTTTGAATTGTTATGTCATTATATTATTCGATCATATACGCGTTTTCCGATATGCTCTGTGTATTAAAAAAGCAAAAATAAGTCGACATTTTTTACGCCTCCTACTTATAAAGACAGGATAGCTTTTTATAATCAATATATTACTCCTATGTAACGACCATCGACGACAGTCAACTCGGCAACAACCTGACGTTTGAAGGGCTCAATATCAGTTTTACGTCAGACGACCATCTGCACGCCATCATTATCAACGGAGTCCAATACTCAGATTTGTCCCCTCAAACCCATAACGCCACCTGGTGGCATTGGGACCATACCTCCCTATGGATAACCGACATCGACTGGAACCTCGATGCCTCCAACACGATCGAATTCATTGTGCACAATAACGCCACGCCGACCTTCGAAAACCATCTTAATCCGGTAGGATTGTCAGCCTCGATTCAGGCGGTTTACCAAACCAGCCCGGTCCCGGAACCTGCCGCATTGCTGATGTGGTCGCTGGGTGGCGTGGTTCTGACCGGTACTACCTGGATTCGTAAACGCCGGATGAAGAAAACCGCCCGTTCCTGAGAGCAAACCGCACGAGTTAGAGTGAAAGACAGGTTCTTTCACTCTAACAGGTTGCTCAAAAACTCCGAGAGTACGCGCAAGTCGACGGGGCGTCACCGTCATTCTGCGTGAAGCGAAGCGTAGTCACTGCATTGACATGGCCTGATGCGAGTATGCACAGGGGTTTTCGAGCAACCTGTTAAAATTATGCTTTCCCGTTTTATTCGGGACTTATATATTTAACTTATAAAAATTCGTTACTTCTTCGCTCTTGGCGTATCGAAGCATTTGATCGACACCCTATTAGGAACCGTGACATCGTTGATGTATTTGACTGCACAACGCACAACGTTCTTAGGGAGCTTTTGCACCAGAACAACAGCACTCTTCATATATTGGCAGATAGCCCAATAGTCATGCTCTTCAGACGTGGCAGAGCCTGTTTCATAGTGGGTGATATAATCCCCCTTGGGCAGCTTTTCAGTGGTCGGAATGTCTAAGCCAGTCTGAACGGTTGGATACTCTAAGAAAGAGATGCCAATATATTCCAGCCACTGCGGGTCGTTGTTATTGACGATTTTCCAGCCATCTACTGCCTGTGTTTGTACTTGTTGTTGAATAGGCAGTTGCTGCGGGCATTGAGGAACGGAGACTTCTCCTGCCCTAACACACAACGAAAAAAAACTCAGAGCAGCAAATGCTTGAGAAAAAATAAATGGCCGTATGTTCATAATATCACCGAAAAGGCTTCACCGTTATTACTGGGGTTAATATAGTTTCCGCTCGCATCCTTTCCACGGTTTGGAAGCAGCCTCAATATGATTCTGACAGAAGGATTTCCGCCAAGATACTGTTCAACTATATTAATGCGGATATTTCCAGACGAGTCCGTTTCATATCCAGCATAAAACCCCGCATGACCATCATTGCTTATAAACCTTTCGTTTTTGAATGTGGCGATAGCTGTACCATGCGCGATCGCGCCACCATTTCGGATCGTTTCGATGACGTTTGGGCCTTCAATCCACGTCGAGGACTTGCGGTTTTGTAGCGCTGGAATGTAATGCTTCACCAAGGAAACGCATTCCCCTAAGTAGTTCCCTGCTACGTCCGCGACGTAAGGTTTGCCAACCAGCAACATCGGATTCAGATAAACATAAGAGCCAGGCATCATTTCCCTCCTCAAGCATGTTAAGCGGTCAAGCGTATGTACTTTGCAGCAAGCGTAGCCTGTATAAGCGAAGCGCCATCCGGGGGTTCTAGCTTCGCATTGGATAAACCAATCCCTGGACGGCGCTTCGCTTATACAGGCTACGTTCACTACCCGTGTTCAATCCAGAGGCCAAAACCATATTTCTCTGGGATTTGCGTCAAAATAGCAACCTGAATGACAAATTTGTGAGCGATCTGATGGCTCAATCAGATCGATATGACCCGTGTTAGAATCCCAAAGTTTGTGGAAAAAAATGACGCCTTTTTTTGTTTTCGTCGCTTCTATCGCTTTTTCCCCAGTCAACGGTTTTCCAAATGAATTAGACTTGCTCAATTCGTCCGCAAGCGTTTTCGCGCCTGTCCCGATATAACGGCCCTTATGAGTGCCGTCTTTTACCTGCAATCGGCTGATTGGTGGTCCAAAGTAAGCGCCCGACTTGATCAAAGCCAAACTCATGCGCACGGCACATGTGTTTTCATACTCAGGATTTTGTTTCTTCAGTTCTTCGATGTCATAGCCGATCTCTTCGTAGACATCCTTCCCTTCTTTATAATTCTGACTATTTCCATCGCTGGAATAATGGTTGGATTTCAGAATGGCAAAGTTTGGTTTTGACATTTCAACGCTCCTTTTTGCATGAGGGAAGTCCGTTTTCTATAATTCTGCTAATAACATAAGCAGCACGCTCATCATAACGAGATGGATCGATATTTCCCAAGCCTGAATAGACTACCTCACGAACAGTTATGGGTTTAAACCTGTAGTAGCTACACCACGTCTTCCCCTCGATGGCATCAACCACGCCCAGTAAAAATGCATAGGCTGTGCTTTGTTCTTCCGATCCTATATTTTTGTAAGGAATCAAAAAGCGCCTCAGCGGGAAGTTTGGCACAAAAATATTGTCCCCTTGTTTAACTACCCACTCATTCGTAAGCCCCTCTCCAGTCAAGGTGATATTCTTTTTATACGGGTCATATTTTGACGCTGGTATAGAATCGTTCGGGACAAATGTGCTCGACAACTTTTCCCCTTTATTACAGGGATACTTTTTCTCCAAAATTTCAGCAATAACATATGCAGCACGCTCATTATAACGCGGCAACTTCATTTTTTTCACACTTTCATTAACTGCCTCGAAAATCGTGCTGGGTATGTAATCACCACGAGAGCACCACGTTTTTCCCTCGAAAGTATCAGCCACGCCAAGTAAAAATGCGTTAGCAGCCTTTTGTTCTTCCTGATCTTTACTGTAGTAGGAAACCAGAAAGCGCCACAAAGGAATACTGGGTACAAAAATATCTCCACCCTGCCTTACACATGGTTCACCCGTAGCCCATGATGTTCTCACCAAAATACTCTCTTGAAACGTTCCATCCTCTACATTTTTCGCAAGGCACCCCTGAGCAAACGCACCCGGCAACGCCAACAACAAAGACAATGCCAACGCGGCGTGGCGCAAAAACCTGTATCCCCCACCTGAAGGCTTTTGAGTCACCCCATCCGTCATTTCGAGGATTCCATGACACGATTCAGGAGAGCCTGTGGCTTCATGAAACGCTTGCCTCACTTCACTTGCCCCATGTTCAACCCTTCCCATTTTTTCCTCGTGTAAAAGCATCGGCATCTTCAACCTAAACTCCGAAATAGCGTAAGTCTATCCCGGCGTGAAGTATTGAACAAGCCGCAAAGCGCAACGGCAATCTCCCGATTCATTCAGTCCTTGCATGCACTCGTCAATCATGCTGCAATTTCATCCGCCGTTATCCGTCCGTACTGCGAGACTCGAAACCCATGTCAGGACAAAGCAAAACGATTGCCCGCCTGCCCTCGCGTCTCGCCGTGCTTTCCGCCCTGCTTTTCATTGCTGCCAGCGCCATTGCCCAACAGGCATCCGCCCCGATCGACGCGGCAGCCCGCACGCTTGTCGAAGAGAATACACGTGGACTTCCCGGCGAAGTCACCATCGAAATCGGCCCACTCGACCCCGGCAATCGTTTGCCGCCCTGCCACACGCCAATTGCCTTCCTGCCAGGTTCGACCCGCGCCTGGGGCGCGTTCAGCATCGGCGTGCGCTGCGAATCTCCGGTTGCCTGGACGATTTACCTACAGGCGCGTGTAATCGTCGTCAACGACTACCTCGTTGCTGCCCGTCCCCTGTCCGCCGGGCAAATCATCGGCCCTGCCGACCTCGAACACCGGCGCGGCGACATTGCCGCCCTGCCCGACAACGTGCTCACCGACGCCAGTCAAGCTACGGGACGCCCCACCAGGCAGGCGCTTGCCCAGGGCACCCCCCTCCAGGCCCGCATGCTGCGCATCCCGGAGGCCGTGCGGCAAGGCAGCAAAGTCACCGTTTTCAGCCAGAACCAAGCCTTCCGGGTTTCAAATACCGGGCGCGCGCTCAATTCTGCCGCGCCGGGCGAAACGGTCAGGGTGCGCCTGCCGAACAACCAGGTCGTCACCGGCACGGCGCTCCACGATGGCACCATAGAAATCGGACCATGATGCCCGCCAGGTATCGCACGGCAAGCCATGCCGGTACTTACTGCCGACATTTTAAAAAAATCTGCTAAAGTTCTCCGTCGCCATGCCGTAGCCAGCAACACAAGTTTTCAAAGCGAAAGCCTTCTTTTACCGGAGTTCCCATTATGAAAGTCGAAAGCCTTGGCAAGCCAGTCGGCCCGACTCCTCTCACTGAAGCGCGGTTACGTCCGAGTTCTGCGCCTATCGCGAATACCGGGGAACAGGTACAGTTATCGCCGCTCGCTTCGGCCCTGCAAAAGGCCGAGGCCGCCCTGGCGGAAACGCCGTCGGTAGATCGCGCCCGCGTTGAAGAAATCAAACAGGCCATCCGTGACGGCCACTTCAAGGTGGACGCCAATCGCATTGCCGATGGGCTCATCGCCGAAGTCCGGCAAATGTTCGAGTCAACAGTCGGACGCGGGTAATAGACGACAAACCGCGTTCGACGGTGGGGATTGCGAGCCAATAACGCAATCCCCGCCACTTTTACGTCCGGCGGCAAAGATAATCATGGCACGAAGAATGCTAGGTTGAGCTTGTCTCAACTCTTGCTGCCGGTACAGCCATGCACACCCCCAACCCCCAGGAACTCCAGCGCATCGCCCTCCTGCTCGAAGCCGAATCCAGTCAGCTCAGGAAATTTCTCGATCTCCTCGAACGCGAAGAAGCCGTGCTCATCTCCGCAGACACGGACGGTCTGCTCTCGATCACGAAGGAAAAAAACGAGCGTTACCGCCAGTTGCAACACCTGCATGACGACCGTTCCATCCTGGCCGCCCGTCTCGGTCACGGCAGGGGCGACACTGCGATGCGCGCCCTCTGCGCCAGGATGCCCAGGGCGCTTGCGCGATGGGACGAAGTGCTCTCGCTCGCCGCTCAGGCGCGCGAACGCAACCACATCAACGGTCAGCTCATCTCCAAACACTTGCAGCACAATCAGGCCGCCCTCTCCGTCCTGCTCACTGCCGCCGACCATCCGCAACTCTACGACGCGGGCGGTCATTCGCGTCCGAGCGGCGGAGGACGCATGCTCGGGAGCGCATAATCGGTTTTATCGCCGGGCGTTCAGGCAACCGAACACCACGACCGCGCCCAGCATCGCCAGTCCGGCCATGCCGCAGGCCAGGCCGAGTTGACTGTGCCATAGCCGTGGAACGAGCAGGGAAGCCAGGAAGGCGTTGAAGAGGGTTTGCACACAGCTTTGGCAGGAAGCCGCCATTCCCCGGATTTCCGGAAACATGTCGAGCAGCATCAGGGTCACGGTGGGCATGGCAATGGCAACGCCCAGGTTATAGAAAATGAAGGGCAGCACGGCAAGCGGCAGGAAAGACGGCCAGAATCCGGAAACCGTCAGGTTGATGAGCGCGCCAACGCCCATCATCACAAAAGCAAGGATCAGGGTGCGACGTTCGTCCCAGCGTCCCGCAATGCGCCCGGAAATCCATGATCCCATCATCATTCCGATCATGCAGGGAACGAACAGCCAATGGAACTGGAGTTCGTTCAGTCCCAGGTGTTCGCGGATGAACGTCGGCGCGGAAAGCACATAAACGAAAAAACCGCCAAAGAAAGCGCCTATCCCTGCTGACAACAAGAGAAAGCGGTCATTGGAAAAGATGCCTTTATAGCCGTGAAACAAGACTCTGACCGTAAAGGGCTGTCTTTTTTCCGGCGGCAGGGATTCGGGCAGTTTTTTCGCGCAAATCAGGCACAACCCGGCAGCCGCCAGCGCCAGAAAAACGAAAATGGCGCGCCATCCGGCCAGCCGCAGTATCCAGCCGCCGATGATCGGCGCCACGGCAGGCGCGATGGCGAACATGAGCGCAATTTTGGCCATCAGCCGTTGCGCGCCGGGGCCTTCATAGAGATCGCGCACGATGGCGCGGCTGACTACCATCCCCGCCCCCGCAGACAAGCCCTGCACGGCGCGCATTCCCCAGAGCATTTCGATGCTCGTTGCCATCGCGCATCCCAGGGAGGCCAGCGCGTAGACGCCCAGCCCGACAAGAATGACCCGTTTGCGTCCGAAACTATCGGAAAAAGCGCCATGCCAGAGCGTCATCAGGCCGAAGGTGAGCATGTATATGGAAAGCGTTTCCTGCATCGCCCCCTTGTCTACGGCAAGATCCGCGATCATTTCCGGGAATGCCGGCAAATAGGTGTCGATGGTGAATGGCCCGATTGCCCCCAACGCGGCCAGTATCAGCGCCAATCCCAGTTGAGGAGAACCTTTGTTCATGTCGTGCAGTCAGATCGTGGCATTGCATCCAATACCAGTGTCAAGCGCCAGGGTACGCCAACCGCGTCCAATCATTGATGAACAGGATTGCCCAGATTCCTGTTTTGTCGCTTGACCCTTGGCATATCCTGGCCTCCCGGCAACTCAAACGTTGAACAAAAAATTCATCACATCCCCATCCTTCACCACGTAATCCTTGCCTTCCGCGCGCATCCTGCCCGCTTCTTTCGCGCCCGCCTCGCCGTTGTACCGGATGAAATCCTCGAAGGCGATGGTTTGCGCGCGGATGAAACCGCGCTCGAAATCGGTGTGGATGACGCCGGCGGCCTGGGGGGCGGTGTCGCCGACGTGGATGGTCCAGGCGCGTACTTCCTTCACTCCCGCCGTAAAATAGGTTTGCAGGCCGAGGAGTTTGTAGCCCGCATGGATGACGCGATCCAGTCCAGGTTCGCTCAGTCCCAGATCGTCGAGAAACGCGGTTTTGTCTTCGTCGTCGAGATCGGCGATCTCGGCTTCGAGCGCCGCGCAGACGGGCACGACTACGGCGTTTTCGAGGGCGGCGTAATCCTCGACGGCCTTCAAGAGCAGATTGTCGTGAAAACCATGCTCGTCGACGTTGGCAACGTACATCGTCGGTTTCATCGTCAACAGGAAAAACGGTTTCAGCAGCGCCTTTTCTTCGTCATACAACTCGGTAGCGCGGGCGGGACGGCCTTCGTTCAGCACGGCCTGCACTTTCTGCAGCACGTCGAACAACCGTTTGGCGTCCTTGTCGCCGCCGGAGCGGGCGACTTTTTCGATCTTGACGATCTGTTTTTCGACGCTGGCAAGATCGGCCAGCGCCAACTCGGTGTGAATGGTCTCGATGTCGGAGACCGGGTCAACCCGACCCGATACGTGCACGACGTTCTCGTCCTGAAAACAGCGCACGACATGTGCAATCGCGTCGGTTTCACGAATATTTGCAAGAAACTGGTTGCCCAGCCCTTCCCCCTTGGAGGCGCCAGCGACAAGTCCGGCGATGTCGACGAATTCGACGATGGCGGGCAGGACTTTTTGCGGCCTGGCAATTTCGGCCAGTTGCTGGAGACGCGCGTCGGGCACTTCGACAACGCCAACGTTTGGCTCGATGGTGCAAAACGGGTAATTGGCCGCGTCGATTCCCGCCTTGGTGAGCGCGTTGAAAAGGGTGGATTTTCCAACGTTGGGCAAGCCAACGATGCCGCATTTGAGACTCATGGGGTTTCCTTGTCGGCAGGGTCGGAAACAGGGGCAGAAGTTTCCGGGGATGGAGCCGGTTTCGGGGGTTTCGGGGGTTTCGGGCGGGTATTCAGGCGTTGCGTGGCTTTTTCCCAATCGCCGCGCGCAAGCAGCGGCCAGGCGGTCAGCGCGCGGTCGATGGTCTCGAAAATGGCCACGCTCTCTTCCTGCCGAGGGGGTTTGAGGACGTAGTTCGTGACTTCGTTGCGGTCGCCGGGATGGCCGATGCCGATACGCAAACGCCAGTAATCCGGGCCAATATGCGCGGTGGTGTCCTTGAGGCCGTTGTGTCCGCCGGAGCCGCCGCCGAGTTTGAGGCGCATCTGTCCGGGAGGAAGATCGAGATCGTCGTGAATGACGAGAATCTCATCCGGAAGAATGCGGTAGAAGTGAGCCAGCGCGACAACGGCTTGCCCGGAACGATTCATGAAGGTTTGCGGCATGAGCAGCCACAACGGAGGACGAAAATCCTCACGCACCGGGGCGACAAAACCGTGGAAACGGGACTCGAACGAGAACCGCACGCCCAGATCGTTGGCCAGACCCTCGCAAAACCAAAACCCGGCGTTGTGCCGGGTTTTGGCATATTCCGCGCCAGGGTTGCCGAGGCCGACAACGAGCCGGGGGGCGGGAGCCACCGTCGACATCGTTTGCTCGCGCCTGAAGCAATGCGGACTCAGGCCGCAGGCTCGGAGTCGTCCTGTTGTTCGTCGGCGGCCTCAGTGGCCGCGTCGAGGCGGCTCTGTTGTGCGCTGACGACCACGGGATCGAACTCGGCGCGATGCGCAAGCTCCACGCCCTTGGGCAGTTTCAGGTGCGAGATGTGCAGCGATTGGCCGGTTTCGAGCGCGGTCAGGTCGACGGCGATGTACTCGGGCAAGTCCCTGGGCAGACACTTGATCTCGAGATCGGTCATCACATGAGCGATGAGGCAGCCGCCGAGCTTGACCGCCGGGCAGGTTTCGCTGTTGATGAAGTGCAGCGGAACCTTCATGTAGAGAGCCTGCTCGGCGTCGACGCGCTGAAAGTCGAGGTGTAACGCCTGCTGCTTGTAGGGATGCCATTGCGTATCACGCAAAACCACGGTTTCACTGGCTCCGTCGATTTCCGCAGTGAGAAGCGTCGAGTGGAAGGCTTCCTTCTTGAGCAGGTGAAAGAGATCGTTGTGATTCATGACGATGGGCGTGGCTTCCNTGTTGCCCCCGTAAATGATGCCCGGCAACTGNCCGGCGCGACGCAGGCGGCGGCTCGCACTCGATCCCTGCTGTTCGCGGCGGNTGGCCTTGAAGGTGATGCTCATGTTTTACAACTCCTGTAAAAATCCCGCCCGCGACCAGGCGGGGATGAAAAAAAAGTTCATCCTTCGGTAAAGAGAGAGGAAACGGACTCCTCGTTGCTGATGCGAAGCATGGTGTCGGCAAGGATGGTGGCTACCGAGACCTGGCGAATGAGCGGACAGGCGAGCGCATCTTCGCGCAGGGGAATGGTGTCCGTCACCACGAGAGCGTCCAGCGAGGATTGGGTGATGTTCTCGACCGCGTTGCCGGAGAGCACCGCATGGGTGCAGTAGGCAAGCACTTGACGCGCGCCGTGTTCCTTGAGGGCATCGGCGGCTCTGCACAGGGTTCCCGCAGTGTCGACGATGTCGTCCATGATGACGCAGGTGCGATTTTCGACTTCGCCGATGATGTTCATGACTTCGGCTATGTTGGTCTTGGGACGACGCTTGTCGATGATCGCCATGTCGCACTCCAGCCGCTTGGCGAAGGCGCGGGCGCGCAGCACGCCGCCGACATCGGGGGAGACGACCAACAGGTTCTCGTAATTCCTTTGCCTGAGATCGGCAAGCAGCACCGGGGAGGCGTAAACATTGTCGACCGGAATGTCGAAAAATCCCTGTATCTGATCGGCGTGCAAATCCATCGTCAGCAGACGGTTGACCCCTGAGGCCTGGAGCATGTTGGCCACGAGCTTGGAGGTGATCGGAACCCGTGCGGCGCGCGGGCGGCGATCCTGCCGCGCGTAACCGAAGTAAGGAATGGCGGCAGTGACGCGGCGGGCCGAGGCGCGCTTGAGGGCATCGACCAGCACCAGCAGTTCCATCAGGTTTTCATTGGTGGGCGCGCAGGTCGGTTGCAGGATGAAGACATCTTCACCGCGCACATTCCCATGCAGTTCGATCTGCGCTTCGCCGTCGGAAAAACGCCCCACTGTTGCCGCACCGAGCGAAATGCCCAGCCGACGGGCGACATCCGCTGCAAGTTTGGGGTTGGCATTGCCGGTAAAGACCATCAGGTTACCGGATGGCATGAGATCTGCTCCAGTGGCGATTCAGTGAAAACGAACCGCGCGATCACTATTGAGAAGAGACACGGGCAGACCCGCAGGTCTGCCCGTCATGAACAGGGCTGGGGAGGAAGGACTCGAACCCTCGAATGCCGGAATCAAAATCCGGTGCCTTGGCCAACTTGGCGACTCCCCATTCAAAAATCGTTTACATCTTCAGACCGCAGCATCGGATGCCGCGCCAGGCTCGACGCTTGCCATGCCCGCCAGCGCGCCGGACATTGCCCGACGATTCGCGCCGCATGTTCAGGCGAATCAACCGGGGCAAAAACACATGCGCCCGAGCCGGTCATTCGCGCCGGGGCAAACTGCCCAAGCCATGTAAGCGCGTCCATCACTTCCGGAAAGAACCCACAGGCAACCGGCTGCAAATCGTTGCGAGTGCGGTCAAACGTGAACCCGCTAACTTTAATCTGAGGCGTGTTTCGCGTCAAGTCTGGCGAAGAGTAGATTCGTGCAGTCGGCACGCCGATGCCGGGAGCAAGCACGACGTAGCAGGCCGGAGGCAACGCAATCGGTTGCAGGATTTCGCCGACGCCTTCGGCGAAGGCATCACGCCCGAAGAGGAAGAAAGGCACATCCGCGCCCAGTTCGATGCCGATCTCGAGTAGCCGCGCCAGGCCGAGCCGCGTGTTCCAGAGGCGGTCGAGCGCCATCAGGGTGGTCGCAGCGTTCGAGCTGCCGCCGCCCAGCCCGCCCCCCAGGGGCAGGCGTTTGTGCACGGTGATGTCAACGCCGAGCGGGCAATTGGCGGCCCGCTGCAAGGCGCGCGCCGCGCGCACGCAAAGATCGGTTTCCTCCGGCACATCGGCAACGGCATTCATGCGATGGATTGCGCCATCCTCGCGCACGGCAAAGTCGAGCGTGTCTCCCCAATCGAGCAGGCGGTACACGGTTTGCAGCAGGTGATAGCCGTCGGCGCGCCGCCCGGTGACGTGCAGAAAAAGGTTGAGTTTGGCCGGAGCCGGACAACCTTCGAGCCGTTCGGGCGAAGGCGACACCGGCGGCATCATCCGGCGGGGAGGCGTCATGGCATCTCCGTTTCCCAACGGTCGACGACCAGCCGCAGGCGGAATTCTCCACGGGAAATGTCGACGAGGCGTGGCAGGGATTCGGGAGATTCGTCCCGGTAGCCGAGGTAGTCGATGATCCAGCCCCGGTCGATGAGCCGCGCAGGACGGCCCCGCGCGTCGAGCGTGCGCACTTCGGCATCTCCGGGCGGCGCAGCCTGTACCCAGGCAGCCAGCCGCTCGGGCGGCAGCCCGGCCTCGACCGCGCCGGGGAGCAATATCGGAATGAGATCGGCGACTTGCGGGGCGTATCGGCGCTCACCGTTGGAAAGCAGAACCTCCGCGCCGTCTGGCCAGGAATCGACCTGGGCAACGATCTGCCCAAGCGGGCTGAAGACCGTCCAGCGATCCATTCCGATGCGCCGCTCCCAATCCAGCCGCCCCGTGGCGGACTGATTGCCGTCGCTGGCGGAAAGGCGACCCGAGAGCGAGAAGACATCAAACGCCTGCCGCGCCACGGGATCGGACGGCGGCGCTGCCGGATTGAGGACGCAGGCTGTCGTGAGAAACCCGGCGACCAGGATCGCCATCCAGGTGCGAAGGGCGCCGCAGAGGGTGACGATCCGGCGGAACAGGTTCAACGCTTTTTACCCGATTTTTTCTTCCCCGGAGCCTTCTTCTCCGGAGCTTTCTCTTCCGGAAGCTGATACAGGCGACGGATCGTCTCTTGCAGGGTGGCGTTGCCGGGGTGCTTTGCCTTCGCGTCGTCAAGAACGCTGCGGGCTTCGTCGGCACGGTTCAGCCGCCACAGCACTTCGCCGAGGTGAGCGGAAATTTCAGGATCGGCGCGAAGGGTATGGGCTTGCTGGAGGTATTCCAGCGCGCCATTCAGATCGCCGCGCTTGAAGCGCACCCAACCCATGCTGTCGAGGATGTACGGATCCCTGGGAAGTATTTCCAGGGCGCGCGCAATCAACGCCTCGGCCTCTTCCAGGCGTTGACCCCGATCCGCCAGCGAGTAACCCAACGCATTGTGGGCATGCGCATGTTCGGGAACCAGGGCGATGAGCTTGCGCAACCGCCCCTCCATCGTCTCGTGCATGCCGATGCGCTCGGCAAGCATGGCGGACTCATAGAGCAGGTCATTGTCGTTGGGACTCTTTTGCAAGGCTTTGTCGATGAGATCCAATGCCTGTCGGGCGCGGCCTGCATCCATGAGCAGTTGAGATTCGGCAAGCAGGTAGCGGCGCTGAGTCTCAGGATTCGGGGCATCGTGCAGGAGCTTGCGAGCCTGATCGAGACGGCCTTCCTTTGCCAGACTTCTGGCGCTGCGAATGCGCGCTTCGGGAGCATACCCGCCGGGACTCACGGCATCGAACCATTTTCGCGCGGCGGCGTGTTCATTCCGCTCGGCAGCGATCTTTCCGAGTTGGAGCCGGATGAGATCGGCTTGCGGATGACCGGATGTCAGCAGCTTTTTCAACAGCGGTTCGGCGGTGGCGGTATCGCCGAGTTCCGCGGAAAGCATGGCGACGGTATAGAGCAGGTCTCGGTCGTCGGGCATCGCGGCGAGCAGGGTATTGAACTCATTGCGCGCGGCGGCGAATCTGTTGGCGGCAATCAGGCTGCGGGCGTAGGCGATCCGGAGTTCGCGGTTGCCCGGCTCGCGCGCCAGCGCCGCTTCGAGCATCAGATTGGCCTGATCCGCCGCGCCCGACTCGACCAGGATATGGGTCTTGAGCAACAGCGCCGGGAGCCAGTTGGGGCGCAGTTCGAGAGCGCGACTGAGCGCGCCTGTCGCCTCCATCGGGCGTCTGGCGATCATGGCGGCCTGGGCGCGCGCGAAATGCGCTTCGGGATACGTGAGATAAGGCTCGGTGACGCGATTGACGAGATTGCGTATCACATCCTTGTTTTCGATTCTCGACAGGGCGCGGTTGAGTCCCAGCAAATTGGGAGCCAGTTTCCCAGGGTTCTGTGCCAGGGTACGCGCAAGGGCTTCCCGGACTTTCTCAATGGCGGGGCTGTGGCCGCGTTCGACGTAATCCACAAACTGGCGAGCTTCTTTCGAGTTGGGAGCAATCTCGACCCACAGCCGAGCGGACTCGGCGATGAGTTGAGTTTCCTTCGAGCGGGAAGCAATATACGCGGCGCGATGGGCAATGCGTGGATCACGTGTCTTGCGCGCAAGCGCGATATAAGCCTGCGCCGATTCCCGGAATTGGCCCTGCGAGGCGGCTATTTCGGCGAGCAGAAAATCCTGGAGCGTTTCTGCGCTCAATTCCTGTGCAGGAAACTCACCCGGCTCTTCGATGACAGGAGCATCCGAAGAGTCGGCGTCGGGCATGTCGACATCGCCATTGGCATCGTCGTCATCTTCGTCGTCGTTCGGACTGATGTCCAAATCCGTGCTAAATTCGAGCGAATCTCCGGACTCTTGCGCAAACACAGGCGCAGTTGTCAGGCAAAATGCCAGAACGACTCCAAAAAAGACGGCGATACGGGCAAGCGAACATTTCATGACAACAATCCAGCGAAACGACGGTTACGAAAAGGCCGGACGTCTCCGGCAAGGCAACTTCGCATAGGCCAAGCAAAGGTCAATATAAAAAACAGAAAGTCCAACATATTATGATAAACATTTTTATAGGGTAACGGCAAGCGTAAAAATATGTTACGGCAGGCACAAAAATGAAATAATGTGTGGGGCATGACGTGGGTCGAAAAAGCGGAGTCGAACATGAGCATCGTCGATTCCGGACGGACGGGATCTATGCGAGTCACCCCGATGTCGGAAATCCTTCAAAAGGGTCGAGGATACGCTTTCAGACCCATGCGCACCCGGTCTTGTTTCACTCTGGCTCTACCAAGAATGGCAAAAAATCAAAGTTCTACACATGTTCATGCAATAATGTTAATTTGTGCAGAACGTTGAAACCTAACATGATTCAGTATACAAGGTGGGGTACCCGGAAATGCCGGGCGATGGACGAACCGACATGACACTGGCCGAACAGTTTTCAGCTTACAGCCGTTGGCGCAACGAGACGATCGATGCGGTGCTGAGGCTTCGTAACTGGTTGAATATCAACGATGTTAGCGATGCACAAGCCGATCAGCGCCTGCAATACCTGATCGAACGCCTGCGCGCCGACAAGCTGACGGTCGCGTTCGTCGCCGAGTTCTCGCGCGGCAAGTCCGAGTTGATCAACGCCATCTTTTTCGCCGGATACGGTGGCCGCATCCTGCCTTCGAGCGCCGGACGCACGACGATGTGTCCCACGGAATTGCATTGGACGCCGAACTCCACGCCGGAATTGCGCCTGCTGCCCATCGAGACGCGCGCCCGCACGGAGCCGGTGAGCGAGCTCAAGCTGTTGCCGGAATGCTGGACGGTGGAACAACTCGACACCGGATCGACCGCCAATCTCCAGGAGACGTTGGCACGGGTCAGCGAAGTGTCCAAGGTGACGGAAGAAGACGCCGAGAACCTGGGCTTCAAGATCGACCCGAGCGGCGAGGCAGGACTCAAACCCGGAGTCGACGGCCTGGTCGAAGTGCCGAAATGGCGTCATGCCGTGATCCAGTTTCCGCATCCCCTGCTCGAACAGGGACTGGTCGTGCTCGACACGCCGGGACTCAACGCAATCGGCGCGGAGCCGGAACTGACGCTTTCGCTGCTGCCCAATGCCCACGCCGTGTTGTTCATTCTCGCTGCCGATACGGGCGTGACTCTGAGCGACATGACGGTATGGCGCGATTTCGTGAGCACCGGCGCACGGGAAAAGGGACGCCTGGTCGTGCTCAACAAGATCGATGGTCTCTGGGACGGTCTGCGCGACGAGGCCGACATCGACAGCGAAATCAACCGACAGGTGAAGTCGGTCAGCGAAACGCTCGAAATCAGCAAGGAGGCGATCTTCCCGGTCTCGGCGCAAAAAGGACTGGTCGCCCGTGTCAATCACGACAGGGAACTGCTCGAAAAAAGCCGCCTGCTGACCCTGGAACGGGTGCTCTCGGAAGACTTGCTGCCCTCGAAACAGGAAATCGTCCGCGACAACACCCTGGGAGAGACCCGCGACCTGATTCACCAGGCCGAAGTGCTGCTCCAGGCGCGGCTCGCCGGCGTGAAGGAGCAATTGAGGGAACTGGACAGCCTGCACGGCAAGAATCGCGGCGTCGTCGAATACATGATGTACAAGATTCGCGTCGAAAAAGATGAATTCGAGCAGGGACTCAAAAAGTATTACGCCGTGCGTTCGGTCTTCACCGGGCTATCCAACCAGTTGCTTTCGCACCTGGGAATGGACACCCTGCGCACCGAAACCCGCAAGACCCGCGACGCCATGCTCGGATCGCGCTTTTCATTCGGGCTGCGTGAAGCGATGAAGAATTACTTCCAACGGATGCGCACCCACATTGGCGAAGCCGAGGCGGACATCTCCGAGATCTATCGCATGCTCGACGCCATGTACAAGCGATTCAGCGTCGAGCATGGGCTCAAGCTCACCCCGCCCGAAAAATTCTCGGTACAGCGTTGCGAAGCGGAGCTCAACCACCTGGAAAGCGTCTGCCATCGCCATCTCGGCAATCCCCTGATGCTGGTGACGACCGAAAAGCACGTCCTGATGAAAAAGTTTTTCGAGACGGCTGCGGTTCAAGTGCGCCGTATTTTCGAGGTCGTCAACCGCGATGTCGAACAATGGTTGCGCGCGGTGATGGCTCCGCTCGAAATCCAGGTGCGGGAATACCAGTTGCAACTCAAGCGCCGATTGGAGAGCGTCCGGCGCATTCACCAGGCAACCGATACCCTCGAAAACCGGGTCGAAGAATTGAAACAGTCCGAACTCTCCACCGAGGCGCTGATCGAAGAGCTCACACAATTGCAGGGCGGCATCCGGTATGCCCTGGATTCTGCGGTCATCAACGAAGAGACCGCCTCGCGCATGGCCGCCGTGATTTGAGGGCAAGGAAAAATCGGTGAGCGCCCCCTTTGCGCAGGCTCGTTTCAGGAAATCGGAACCGTTACGGCTTTCGCCACCTCCGTAAACTGACAACCGCCCTGCCCTCGTCCTCACATTTTTTGGATGCGGCGCTCCCGCCCCAAGGGTAGAATCCGCTCCGCACATTTCGTTTCCCCCAACACGAAACCGTCCGGGCCGTTCCTGGGCGCATTCGCATTTTCCTGCTGACCCACCTTACGCGATGATTCCGGAAGAAAACCAGCCTGCCGACAAACAGTCCCACGTTGACGAAGACGTAGGCATGCATCCCGATGAGCTCCAGCAACACCTGCATTGGGTGCAGTCTGTGCTGGCGCATTCGCGCGCGGCGCTGGAAGAAGCCGACGACTCGGGCGATTCCGATTCCGAAATACCCGCCCTCGTCCTTCCCACGCCGGAACACACCGCCGAGTTGCGGGCGCAACTCGACACGTTGCACCCGGCGGACATCGCCTACATTCTCGAAGCCCTGCCACTCGAAGAGCGGCGCACCATCTGGAACCTGGTCAAGGCAGACCGCGACGGCGAAATCCTGCTCGAAGTCTCCGATGCCGTCCGCGAATCCCTGATCGAGATCATGGCGCCGCACGAGTTGAAAGCGGCTGCCGAAACACTTGACGCAGACGAACTGGCCGACCTCGCGCCCGATCTGCCCCCGGAAATCATCGACGACGTTTTCAAGTCGCTCTCCAGCGACGAACGCAAGCAACTGCATGCAGCGATGTCCTACGACGAGGGGTCGGTCGGCGCGCTGATGGACTTCGATCTCGTGACGGTGCGTGAGGACGTGAGTCTCGAAGTCGTGCTGCGTTACCTGCGCCGTTTCGACGAATTGCCGGATCACACCGACAAGCTTTTCGTGATCGACCGCGAGGAACACCTGATCGGCATCCTCACCCTGGAGGCGCTGCTCATCAGCGATCCGGACAAGGAAGTCTCGGAGGTGATGCGACGCGTGCCGAAAGTCACCTTTTCGCCGAATGACGACGCTGGCGACGCGGTGCAGGCGTTCGAGCGGTACGACCTCGTCTCCGCGCCGGTGGTGGATCGCTCCAACAAACTCATCGGGCGGATCACCGTCGCCGACGTGGTCGACTTCATCCGCGAGGAAGCCGATGCCGAGATTCTCAATCAGGCCGGCTTGCGCGAGGAAGAAGACGTTTTCGCCTCGGTGTGGGATTCGGTGAAGAACCGCTGGGCCTGGCTGGCGATCAACCTGGTGACGGCCTTCATTGCCTCCAGGGTCATCGGCGCCTTCGAAGGTTCGATCGAGCAACTCGTGGCCCTGGCGACGCTGATGCCCATCGTCGCGGGCATCGGCGGCAACTCGGGCAACCAGACCATCACCATGATCGTGCGCGCCATCGCCGTCGGCCAGATCGAGCAAAGCGCATTGAAACGGCTGATCAAGAAGGAACTCGGCGTTGCCCTTTTCAACGGACTCGTCTGGGGAGGGCTACTCGGTGTGCTGGCCTGGTGGCTCTACGACATGCCTTCTCTCGGGCTGGTGATGACTGCCGCGATGACGCTCAACCTGCTGCTCGCCGCCTGTGCCGGCGTCCTGATCCCAATGATGCGCCAGCGGATTGGCGCGGACCCGGCAATCGGCAGTTCCGTGTTGATTACCGCGATCACCGATTCGGGAGGATTCTTCATCTTCCTTGGGCTGGCAACACTGTTCCTGATATGAAATCCGTGCCTCTCGCGTTCTTCCTGGCGCTTTCCCTGGCATGGGTTGCGCCTTCCCCCGTCGGCGCGGCAAAAGACGAAAATGCCGCCAATGAAGTGCGCCTTCGGGAACTGGAGGAAGAAATTGCACGGCGCAGGCAGGCCTACAAGCAACGGTATCTTCTGCGCCGCAAGCAAATCGGAGAAACCGTAACAGAGCCACGGTTTGAAAAATACCTGACGGGTTTCCGGCGCAGAATCGCGTGCAGCGCCTCGATGCATTACCCCAGGGCGGCGCGCGGAAAGACATACGGGAAGATGGTCGTCACGGTTTCCGTCCTTGCCGATGGCACGTTTGAAAAAGCGCATGTCGAGCAAGGTTCGGGCCACAAGGCGCTCGACGAAGGCGCCATCGACATTGCCCGGCAGGCTGCGCCCTTCGAGCCTTTCCCGCCGGACATCCAGCGCGATACGGACGTGCTGGACATCACGCGCCCCTGGACGTTCACCTTCACGGAAGGCGCGGCGGCCGGGAGCGATCCGTGTGCCTGAGTCAAAGGAATTGCATGCCCTGGCCTCTTCGCCTCGACCGCTGAACGGTCTTTACCTGCCAAGCCGCAACCGAACGTAAAAAAGCACTGCCGCCGCCAGCAACGCGCCTGCTATCAAGTCGATACCGTAGTGGTAACGCAGGTAAACCGTTGCAAGCTGCAACGGCGCGTAGATCAATCCCACGACGATGCTGACGGCGAGATAGGCGCGTGTCTTGAAATTCAGATAGCCCGTCACGAAAAACCCCAGGATATAAAGACACATACCCGTGTGCAGGCTGGGAAAAACATCCATGCCGGTGATCCCCACCGTTATCACATTGACCAGAAATCCGGTGATCGGCCCACCCTCCGGCGGATAGGGAAAAGCTTCCGGGAAAGCGATATACGGCCCGCCTGCCGGAACCAGCAAATAACCCAGAAACCCGAATAAATGCATCATGCTCAGGCCGATAAAAAAACGATAAGCCTCGCTGGAATGGCGTTTCCACAAAAACCATACGGCGGAAAAAATTATCATGGGATAATACTGGGCGTATCCGAAACTGACCAATTCTGTCAGCCAGTAGTTTTCCAGCCGCATGCAATATTCGGGCAGGCTCATCCCCCAAAGCGCACGGTCGATGGCGAGGAGTTCGGCATCGAAAACTCGCTGGATCCAGAATTCCCGGATAGGTTTGAAGAGATGGAACACCACCCAGAACGCGGCCAGTTGCAACATGCCTCGCCATGCCCTGTATTTTTCCCGTGTCATGCCCCACAACAACCAGAGGCAGACGCAAAACGCGAGCACGCTATTGACCTTCGGCAAGGTATCCGCGCCCTGCCATGCGGCCACCGAGCCGAAGAGGAGCACCAGCCAGACCAATACCGTGCTCGCCCATCCGACGACAAGCCCGGCCTTTCTCATGGTTTGGTATATATCGGAAGCGTTGTCCTGGGCGCTGTCGGGAGGAGGAGGCGCAGGGGTGCGTGAAAGAGTCCCACGACTCGCCCACGGCTCGAAAGCGTTTCGGCAGTCCATGTTCAGTTCAGCGCCTTGTCGATCACTTCCGTCACCCCATTTGAAAGTCCCGGTTGCGCCCTGACCCGTTCGAGTTGCGCGCGAATGCTCGCCTGCAAGTCCGAGGGGTAATGCCGCCAATGTTCCAGCGCGCGCGCCAATCGTGCCGCAATCTGCGGGTTGCGGGCATCCAGCGCGCAAACCTGATCCGCCCAGAAAGCATGGCCGCTGCCGTCCCCGGCATGGAATTCACCGGGATTTCCATGAAAGAAAGCCCCAAACAGCGCATAGACTTTGTTGGGGTTCGAGAGATTGAAGGCGGAGTCCTGCATCAGTTCGCGCACCCCGTCGAGCGTCGGGCGCGCACGCGCGCTCCAGCGCCAGGCGCCGGCCTGGAGGGCAAACCATTTGTCGAGCGCCAGATTCTGGCCGCTAAACCGTTTGCGGAAAGTGTCGAGCGCGGCACTACGCGCCGCTTCGTCCGCGCTCGTCATCAACGCGCCGAGCGCACCCATGTACTCCGTCATATTGTCGGCGGTAGCGAAACGGGCCAGGGCAAGCGACACGCCACGGGCATCCCCGCCGGCAACGAGGTATCTCAGAGTCATGTTGGTCAGCGCACGCCTTCCGGCATCCAGAGGATGATATCGGTACGGCCCGCTCACCCGCAGGATGTGGGTGAGTTCGTGGCAGTCTTCAGCCAGCGCGGAACCCAACTCACGAATGAGATGGATGAGCGCCGCGCGCAGGGCGATCGGATCGGCGGGGTTCATGCGTTCGAGCAGATAGCGTTCGGAAGGCAGAGCAAGCGCCTCGGCGCGGAAGGCGGGATCGAGCCGTTCATCGTCGAGCAGGGCGCGAAAGGCATCGATCCAGGCCGTTGGCGTTTCCCGATGGGGGTCGGCAGCCCGCGCGAGAATCACCCGTTCGCTGTAACGTTGCGCAGCGTCCCAGCGGTTGAAGGGATCTGAATCGTTGGCCATGAGAAAGGCCAGCCGGGCCTCGTCTTCTTCCAGTTCGAGAATGACCGGGGCGGAAAAACCGCGCAGGATCGAAGGCACGGGATCGACTTCGATTCCGGTGAAACGGAAGGTTTTTTCGGCCTCATCGAGCGTCAACACCCTGGTGAATACCGCTTCATCGGCGCTCGGTTCTTCCCCTTCTTCGAGACGCAACGGAAGATCGCGCCCATTGGGGGCAATCAGTCCCACCGCCACCGGGATGACCAGCGGCAGCGTTTCTCCGGGCTGCCCGATCGTGGCCGGGACGCGCTGCGAGAGCGTGAGATCGTAACGGGCATTGGCGGCGTCCCACCGGCCCTGCGCTTTCAGCCGGGGCGTGCCCGCCTGGGCGTACCAGCGCATGAAGGCGGTCAAATCGGTTCCGTTGGCATCGCTCATCGCGGCGACGAAATCGTCGCAGGTCACGGCCCGCCCGTCGTGGCGACGAAAATAGAGATTCATCCCCGCGCGAAAACCTTCCGTCCCGAGCAGGGTATTGAGCATGCGGATGACTTCGGCCCCTTTCTCGTACACCGTGGCGGTATAAAAATTGTCGATTTCCTGGTAACTATCGGGGCGAATCGGGTGCGCCATCGGGCCGTTGTCCTCCGGAAACTGCGCCGCACGGAGCCTTCTGACATCATCTATACGCTTGACGGCCCTAGCCGAGGCTGCGCCCTTTTTTCCCGCTGCGCGGGCAAGCATATCGGCGGAAAACTCCTGGTCGCGGAAAACCGTGAGTCCCTCTTTGAGGGTGAGCTGGAACCAGTCGCGGCAGGTCACGCGATTGCCCGTCCAGTTGTGGAAGTATTCGTGGGCCACCACGCTTTCCACGTCTGCATAGTCGGCATCGCTGGCCGTTTCGGGCCGGGCGAGCACGAATTTCGCGTTGAAAATGTTCAGTCCCTTGTTCTCCATCGCCCCCATGTTGAAATCGGACACGGCGACGATCATGAAACGGTCGAGATCGAGTTCCAGCCCGAAACGTTCCTCGTCCCAGCGCATGGCGTGGATGAGCGAAGTCATCGCGTGTCCGGCGCAGCCGAGGTCGTTATCTTCCACCCAGACCTGGAGCAACACCTGCCGCCCGGAAGCGGTTTTTACCACGCATTCCTGCACGGCCAGTTTCGCCGCCACCAGCGCGAAAAGGTAGGACGGTTTCGGAAACGGATCTTCCCATCGCGCGAAATGCCAGCCATCGGCCAGATCGCCTTCTTCGACCAGGTTGCCGTTGGACAGCAGCACCGGGCAACTTTCACGCCTGGCCTCGACGGTCACGGTATAGCGCGCCATCACGTCGGGGCGATCCGGAAAAAAAGTGATCCGGCGAAAACCCTCGGCCTCGCACTGGGTAAAAAAACCGTTGTTGGACAGGTACAACCCGGAGAGCGTGGTATTGGCCTCGGGGCTGATTCGGGTGACGACCTCCACCGTCACCCTGGCGTCGGCCTGGGGCGGCTCGAGGTCGAGTTCCAGCACGCTGCCGTCGTCAACTTCTCGCGGGCTCGCCGATTGGCCGTCCACCTGCATCGAAAGGCGCTCAAGCCCCTCTCCCCACAAACGCAGAGGGCCGTCCCCTGCCCCCGGATTGCGCGCACACACCATGCGGTTGGTGACGATGGTTGCCTGTGGGTCGAGACGAAAATGTAGCTCGACACGTTCGACCACCCAGGCCAATGGGCGATAATCGGCACGATGAACCGTTACAGGCGCTTTTCTTTCCGTTCTTGTATTCATGAAACCGCTCGTTGCGACAGTACAAAAACGTGTAGTGTAATTGCCATAACCGCTCGGATAGCAGAAACTTCCCCCTTTTCGTATCCGGTAACATCACCCGTCTCATTGCAGTCTTATCATTCACCGATCACGAGGGAGAACGCACCATGACACCCAACTCAGTCCACGACATCCGCAACCTGTGCCTCCTTGGGCAAACCGGTAGCGGCAAAACCACGCTGATTCGGGCGTTGCTTGCTGCTGCCGGAGTCGTTGAGGCCAGCAATGACACACCCGCCAGCCAATCGTTCTCGGCCTCACTGTCGCACCTGGAATGGGCGGGACACTGGATCAACCTGCTCGACACACCGGGACTGTCCGATCTGGCCGGACGGGCGCTGTCCACGCTGTCGGCGGTGGAGACCGCCGCCATCGTCGTCAACGCCTCTGCCGGGATCGAAAACAGCCTGCGTCGGTTGATGCTGGCGGCGCAGGACAAATGTCGGATGATCATCGTCAACAAGATCGACGTATGCGACAACCTTGGTGCTCTCATGGAGGCGATCACCTCCGCCTTTGGCCGTGAATGCCTGCCGCTCAACCTGCCCACTCCGGACGGCAGCGCCGTGGTCGACTGCTTTTTCGACCCCAAGACCGACGCCGACACCGCCTTCTCCAACGTATCTGCCGCGCATGAGGCCATCATCGACCAGGTGATCGAACTCGACGAAGATCTCATGGCGCGCTACCTCGAACAAGGCGAGGCGCTCGATCCCGACCAACTCCACGCCCCGTTTGAAGCCGCCCTGCGCGACGGCCACCTGATTCCCGTCTGCTTCGTCTCCGCCCAGACCGGTGCGGGCGTGCGCGAACTGCTCGACGTGCTCGGCAGACTCATGCCTGATCCCACCGAAGGCAATCCGACGAAATTTCTCAAAGGCTCGGAAATAGTGGAGGTCGAGCCCGACCCCAATCGCCATGCGGTCGCCCACGTCTTCCAGATCAGCAACGACCCCTATCGAGGCAAAATCGCCCTCTTTCGCATCTATCAGGGCACGATCACGCCGGGTACTTCGCTTTTCGTCGGCGACGGGCGCAAACCCTTCAAAGTGGCCCATCTTCTGCGCCTGCAAGGGCAAAACACCCAGGAGACAAAGCTCGCCGTACCGGGGGATCTCTGCGCCGTCTCCCGGATTGATGAACTGCACCACGACGCCGTCCTGCACGACTCGCACGACGAGGATCATTTCCGTCTGGTTCCGCTCGCCTATCCGCAGCCCGTCTATGGTCTGGCGCTCATTACCCGCAAGACGGCCGACGAACAGCGCCTGGGCGAAGCCCTTTCCCGTCTGGCCGACGAAGATCCCTGTCTGACAATCGACTACGACCCGCGCAACCGTCGCACCGTCGTGCGCGGCCTGGGCGAGCAGCACCTGAAAATCGCTCTTGGTGAACTCTCCTCGCGCTGGAACCTCGAACTCGACACCGCGCCGCCGGCCATTGCCTACCGTGAAACCATCACCGCCACGGCTGAAGCGCGTTATCGCCACAAAAAGCAAAGCGGCGGCGCGGGCCAGTTCGGCGAAGTCGCCTTGCGCGTCGAACCCCTGCCGCGCGGCGAGGGGCTGCAACTCGGCGACGAAGTCAAGGGTGGGACCATTCCCACGCAATACATGCCGGCGGTCGAAAAAGGCGTGCGTCAGGCCGTGGAGGACGGCGCGCTGGCCGGTTATCCGATCCACGACCTGCGCGTGGTCATCACCGACGGCAAGCATCACCCCGTCGATTCCAACGAAATCTCCTTCGTCACGGCGGGCCGTCACGCCCTGATCGATGCCGTACTGGCCGCGCGGCCCCAGATCCTCGAACCCATCGTCGAAGTCCAGATTCAGGTATCGGACAACAATTTCGGCAACGTCAGCGCCGAGATCTCCGGTCGTCGTGGCCGCGTCACCGGCACGGACAGCCCCACGAGCGGCTGGACGCTGATCAATGCCTCCGTGCCGATGGCCGACATGGACGGGTTCGAGGCGCGGCTGAAGTCGCTCTGCGCGGGCGAGAGCGAATTCGCCGTCTCGGCAGGC
>WRNU01000012.1 GCA_009776435.1 Betaproteobacteria bacterium
TCCCTCACCACCATGCTTTCCGGCGCGCGAACGGCCAAGAAGGCCGCCATGGGCGGAGCGCGTCACGTCGCCGAAATTCTCAATTTCGTGGGTTCGGCTGCCGAGACGGCCATTATCGACAACGTGCGCGAATACGATGCCGAACTGGCACAGAAAATCCTCGACGAAATGTTCGTGTTCGAGAACCTGCTCGAGATCGACGACCGTGGCATTCAGACCATCCTGCGCGAAATCCAGTCCGACTCGCTCATCGTCGCCCTCAAGGGGGCGTCGCCCGAACTGCGCGAGAAAGTATTCAGGAACATGTCGACCCGCGCCGCCGAGATCCTGCGCGAAGACCTCGAAGCCAAAGGCCCGGTGCGCCTCTCGGAAGTCGAAGCCGAACAGAAGGAAATCCTCAAGACCGTCCATCGGCTCTCCGAGGAAGGCCGCGTCATTCTTGGAGGCAAGGGAGGCGACGATGCGTTCCTCTGATGCCTGCATTTGCCTGTCGGGTCGAGCATGAACAAGATCGCCTCCTTCGCGCGCCATCAGGCCGTAGGCGCGTATCGCCGATGGGAACCCCCGGATTTCGGCGCGCCGCCCGTGCCGCCCGCGCCTCCTGCGGCTGTGGAACCCGAACCGGAACCCGCGCCCGAAACCGAACCGGCCATTTCACCGGCGAGCGCTGCGGACGCTCCGCCGGAAACGGTTCCGGTCGAGGAAGAAGCCGAACCCGCGCCGCCGCCCGTACCGCTGCCCACGGCGCAGGAAATCGAGCAAATCCACGAAGAAGCGCGGCGCAGCGGTTTCGATGAAGGTTTCGATGAAGGCATGGCCGAGGGGCGCGAAAAAGGTTTTACGGAAGGCAGGGAAACGGGTTTCAGGGAAGGGCGAGAGGCCGGNTTCTCGGCAGGCAAGGCNGACGCCGAGAATGAAGCCCGGCAACTGGTCGAATTGAACGCGCAACTCGTACAAGAGCTTGCGAANCTCGATGCCGAAATTGCCGAAGAACTGATGTCGCTTGCCGTCGAGCTTGCCCGCAAGATCATTCAACACACGCTGGCCGTGGAGCCGGAAGCCCTCGTGAGCGCCATTCGCGCCATATTGCAAACCCTGCCCCAGTCCCGCGCGCAGATTCACCTCAACCCGGACGATATCGCGCTTGCCCGTGGTTACCTTGGCGAAGTGCTCGAGCAGGCGGGACACGTATTGATCGAGGACGAAACCGTTTCCCGTGGAGGCTGTCGGGTGGAAACGCCCGGAGCGCAGATCGATGCCACGATGGAAACGCGCTGGCGACGCGCAATCGAAAGCCTGGGCCGGGAACATACCCCCTGGGTTCCATCGAGCGACCGCAGGACGAAAGCGCGGCGGGCAACCGACAAACCGTCCGCAGGAAAAGGAACCACGACAAGAGCCTCCGCCGCGAAAAAAAGCGCCCAGGCCGCCTCGGAACCCCTGAATACTGCATCCCCCAGTGCCGGTGACTCCCCCGAGTCGGCTGTCCCGGACGCGCCTCCACCTCCAGAGTCGTCTTCGCAATGAAACCCGCCGCGCCCCGGATGAAGCATGCCGAGCTCTGGCGAGCCTTCATGGAAGACGCCCGCCGTCTGGTCGATTCCGTCCACCCCTTCCAGCACGCGGGACGACTCACCCGAATCAATGGACTGGTCATGGAAGCCTCCGGACTCAAACTGCCACTGGGTTCCGGCTGTCAGGTCATGGCGCCTGGCGGGGGAGTCGTGGAAGCCGAAGTCGTCGGCTTCAGCGGCGAAAAACTCTTCATGATGCCCACCGACAACGTCTTCGGCCTCTTTCCCGGCGCGCTGGTGCGGCCCGTGGAAACCGTCTATCCCCAACTCGTGCCGGGCCAGCGCATCAGTCCGCGCCGCCGCTCCTCCGATCGCGCCAAACACTTGCCGGTCGGCGAAGCCCTGCTGGGCCGGGTCGTCGACGGTGCAGGCCGCCCGCTGGATTCACTCGGTCCCCTCTACACCGAAGAGACCCGCTCCCTGCAAGGTCGCCCGATCAACCCGCTCAACCGCTCCGCCATCAGCGACCCGCTCGATGTCGGCATCCGGGCCATCAACGGGCTTCTCACCGTCGGGCGCGGGCAACGACTGGGTCTCTTCGCGGGTTCCGGTGTGGGCAAATCCGTGCTCATCGGCATGATGGCGCGCTACACCGGAGCCGATCTCATCGTCGTCGGGCTCATCGGCGAGCGGGGGCGCGAGGTCAAGGAATTCATCGAACAAAACCTGGGCGTGGAAGGCTTGAAACGCTCCGTCGTCGTCGCCGCTCCGGCGGACACCAGTCCCCTCATGCGCCTGCAAGGCGCGGCCTACGCCACGAGCATCGCCGAATACTTCCGCGACCAGGGCAAACAGGTGTTATTGGTCATGGATTCGCTCACCCGCTACGCGATGGCTCAACGTGAAATTGCGCTGGCCATTGGCGAGCCGCCGGTCACGCGCGGCTATCCGCCCTCGGTGTTTGCCATTCTGCCCGCGCTCGTCGAGCGCGCCGGCAACGGCCCGCAAGGCGGCGGCTCCATCACCGCCTTCTACACCGTGCTCGCGGAAGGCGACGACCAGCAAGACCCCATTGCCGACTCCGCGCGCGCCATTCTCGACGGCCACATCGTCCTCACCCGCACGCTCGCCGATCAGGGGCACTATCCGGCCATCGACATCGAACAGTCGATCTCGCGCGCCATGCACGGCCTCATCGGGGACGAAGAATTCGACCGCGTGCGCAAGTTCAAGCAACTCTTCTCCCGCTACCAGCGTTCGCGCGATCTCATCGCCGTTGGCGCCTACCAGCCCGGCGGCGACCTGCTGCTCGACAATGCCATCGACATGTATCCGCGACTCGAAGCCTACCTGCAACAACGCATCGAAGAGCACGAGGACTACATCGGCGCGCGCGGGAAACTCGGCGATCTCTTTCCTGCGGAGTCTGGCGGATCGATGGGCATACCGAGTCTCAGAGACCTTTCTCCATGACATAATCATCCATCGTGAAGCCGTTGCCGATATCGGTCACGGTCTTGTCGCGCACACGAAAGCCATATTGTGTGTAAGCGTGGATGGCCTGCTCGTTCTGTTTGTTGACGGCCAGGATCATGCTGGAGAAACCCTGCTCGCGGGCGATTGCGGCGGTGTGTTCGATCAGCGCCGCGCCGATGCCCTTGCGCTGCATATCCGGGCGGATATAGAGCTTGTCGAGCTTGAATTCGCCCTTGTGGATTTCGCAGGCGGCGAATCCGGCGAGAACGCCGTCCACATATGCCTGACGCAGCCATTTTTGCGGATCTTCGGCCTCGGCGCACAGGCGTGCAGGGTTGTAACGTTGCGCCAGCATGTAATCGATTTGCTCGGGAGAAATGATGATCTTGTAAGCGTCGAGCCATGTCGTTCTGGCAAGGCCGACAATGGCGGGAACGTCGTCCGGCAGGATGGGGCGAATGTCGATGGGCATGAAACCTCTTCCGTAAACCACATGTAAAAAAAGCAGCCTGGGCTGCTTTTTTGTTCGTGGGCGACCTATTTGCCCGGACGTGTGAGAACGCCGTATTTCTGCCGGAAGCGTTCGACACGGCCCGCAGTATCGACGATCTTCTGCTTGCCGGTATAGAACGGGTGGCAGGAGGAGCACACTTCGACGTGCAGGTCGGGCTTGCCGAGGGTCGAACGGGTCACGAACGTATTGCCACAGGAGCAGGTGATGGCAAGATCCTTGTATTTGGGGTGAATGTCCGCTTTCATGTTGAATCCCGATCCGGGCGGCGGCTGTAGCCGCCCTGGTGAACTTGAAACGTATCATTATCCCCAAGCGCGCGCCATTTTGCAACAAGAACATGGAGAAGGTTGTGAGCTATGCCAATTCACGCATCCCGGTGAGCGCCCAGCAGGGTGTGCACGCGCATTTGGCGGAGCGGGTGCGTACCCATCTTCTCAGTCCGTTCCGCAAGCCAATTGCCGAGGTCAGTCGCGCGGCCCGCGATCATGCGCTGGCGGGCTGGGACGGGCGCGCCCCCTTGATCCTCGATGCCGGTTGCGGGGTGGGGCACAGCACGATCGAACTGGCGCGCGCGTTTCCCGAGCATTGGGTGATGGGTGTCGATCAGTCGGAAGACCGTCTGCAAAGGCGCAAACCCTATCCTGAGGCGCTGTTGCCGACCAACATGGTTTTTGTGCGCGCCAATCTGGTCGACTTTTGGCGTCTGCTCGTCGATGACGGCCTGCGGTTGGCGCGACACTACATTCTTTATCCAAATCCCTGGCCGAAAATCGGGCATCTCGGGCGGCGCTGGCCTGCGCATCCGGTGTTCCCGTTCATTCTTCGTCTCGGCGGCGTGCTCGAATGCCGCAGCAACTGGTCGGTTTACGTGGCAGAGTTTGCCCTGGCTCTGGAGTTGGCGCTTGGCCGCCCGGTGGCATGGGGAGCGTTCGAGGCCGCACGCGCCCTGACGCCGTTCGAGCGCAAATACCGCGACTCCGGGCAATCCCTGTATCGCCTGTGTATTGATCTCGGTACATAGTCGATCCTGAACAATAGCAGGTGTAGCCCGAGCGTACCCGTGGCGGAGATGGTCACGAGGTGCTTGATGGCCACTCGTAGGGGCGCGATTTATCGCGCCCAAATTGCGGCGCTCGAGTTCATTGGGCGCGATAAATCGCGCCCCTACGTCATTCTCACCCCCTATTCTATAGCCTCCCTCTTGAGGGAGGTGGCACGCCGAAGGCGTGACAGAGGGAGTGACGAGGCGACTCAAACCGCATCAAAGACTCCTATCGCGCTTCCTCCGGCTACAATGACAGGCGTTACATTGACTTCCGGCAATAATCCGATGTTTCCCAGTTCCGACACCTCTCTTTTGCTGCTCAACGACGAAGAAATGGATGCCCTGGAGGCCGTTCTCGTCTCGGATGCCGTTCCGGACGACTGCATGGATCTCGAAATGCTCGATGGCTTCCTGGCAGCCGTGCTTCTGTCGCCCGGATTGATCGAACGCGAACGCTGGCTGCCTGAAGTCTGGTCGGCACACGGAGAAATGGATTTTGGCCCGGGCAATGTCGTGCAGCGCGCGATTCAACTCGTACTGGCTTACCACAACGAGATGGTCACCACGCTCGGGCGCGAGAACAGGGACGAATGCTGGGAACCGCTCTGTTTTGCCCTTGGGGATGAAAACGACAGAACGGGAATCGGCGACGGCTGGATCGACGGTTTCATCCAGGGACTCGAGCTATGGCCCGAGGATTGGCAGGAAGGACTGCCAGACGAAATCGCCGACGATGTACAAAACATCGTGCGGCGGATCATCTCGCCCTGGGAGAGCGACGAAGCCGACGCCGCCGACGATGAAACACGGCTCGGCTGGCTGGAGGCTGCGGGCGAGGTAATCAATGATGCCTTTGCGCGCTGGCGCGCCATCGGACTGCCTGCGCCGCAACCCATTGAACACGGAGCATCGTCTTCGCCCCCGTCGAAGGGGGAACGAAACGGCCCCTGCCCCTGCGGCAGCGGCAAAAAGTACAAAAAATGCTGTGGAGCCGACCGTGGCTGAAGCCGAACGCGGCTCAAACGCAATCCCTGGCCGAAAGACCGGGGAGACTCGAAGCGAGAGCCGCTGATGGCTGCATCGGCCACCTACATCCTGCGGGCAGTGATTCTGTCTCCAGCCTATATTGGAACCTCCTCGCCCTGCGATTTCTACGATGGAAACGGAAATCTGCTGCTGCGCGAGGGCGCGTTGATCAGTGAAAACGTCCAGAAAAAACTGAGCAATCGCCGCCTGTTCTGCAATGCCCAACAGGCCACGGCAATCCTGACGGACGATCCCCTGCGCGCGTTGGCCGACATCGGCCAGAAGCTATCCAGAATCGACGCGACACAGAGCGTTCATGGTNGNTTCAGCGTCGANGCGTTCAAGGAACTCGCCGAATCCGTCTATTTGAGCTGGCAATTCGATCCCGACGCCTGCATCGGTTTCATGCGCGTNGCCAACCCCGGCACGCCAAGCGTATGTCAGGCGATCCTGGCGGCGCTTTTCGTTGCCGAACTGGGCATNGCGCACGCATTTACTCGNCATGAAGTCATCGATCTGATCGGCTCGGCGCTGACGATGAATCTGGGAAGCATGGTGCTGCATGACGAAATGGCGGAGCTTTCGGGGCCGCTGCCCCATTCGTTCCGATCTCTGGTCGTCGAGCATCCGTACCAGGCCGCCGAAATCCTGATGAGCGCCGGCGTACCGGAGGTCTGGTCGCGCGCGGTACTCCAGCACCACGAGAATCTCAACGGCAGCGGCTATCCCAGCGGGCTTTCCAGGGGCAGCATCAGTCTGGAAGCGCGCATGTTGCGTCTGGTCGATATTTTTGTCGCCCGCCAGCGCGCGCGCCGGGGACGTAGCCCCCTGTACTGGAGCATGTCTCGTGCGCGTAACCTACAGGGACTGACCGAACAGATTTTCGGAGCCGATCTCGACCTGCTCGACATCAGCCTGACGCGCCTCCTGATGGGACGGCTCGGCCTGTTTCCGCCCGGCAGCATCGTGCGCCTGTCCAACGGCGAAATGGCCATCGTCAGCCGCCGCTCCTACGACCTCGTGCGCGACGCGACCCTCATCCCGCGCGAAGTCTGGTCGTTCCTCGACGCCAACGGACAGCCCTACCTCGTTCCATGCGCCCGCCGCGTTAGCCGCGCGGGTCCGCGCGATTACCGCATCCTTGGCTATGCCCACGACGATTTACCCCGTCTGTCGGCCTACTACGATTGGCCCATGATCTGGGGCTATGCCAGTCAGACGCGATAACGGACACGGTGGGAAGCCCGCCCCTTCCCTTACGGGCGTGGGCGGGGTACTACAAGGGCGATTTTACAAGCATTTGCCAGAATACAGGAACAGGACTAGAATGATCACTGCCCTGATAAGGCAACGCTTGAAACGACCCTTTTGCAACGGAAGTTTCACCACACAATCACCCCCTTTGGGGTGCTGATTGGCAAAGACGCCCCGGTGCAGGGGCGTTTTTGCGTGCGCCCCGTGTGAATTCTCTCACACTTTTGCATCCTTGTTTATGCATCGGTCCTGGGCGTATCCAGAACTTTGGCGCTTCGACGAGCATTTTGAATCCACGTAGCAGTGCGTAGCAGGTGGCTGATAGACTTCTTCGTTCAAGCCGGGTTTTACGATGAAAAAATGCACAAAGATCCTTATGGCCGTCGCTGCTGTTCCGCTGACGGTTGCGACCTTGCTGGGAGGGTGTGCGCTGCGCGAATTTGGACAGACGCCGAAAGACGTCTCATCCTATGAAAGCCTGCCCTACTTTGTGGGCGGAAAGTTCCGCAACCTGGAGGGGGATACACCCTACTACCCGGATCGGGTGCGCGGCGGTAAAAGCAGCAGGCTTCGTCACCTCAAGTCCAGTCCCAACGCCCCAAAGACTCCCTTGCCCACGATCAAGCCTGGCAGGGATGCCTTTGCGGGCAAGCCGGAGGAATTGGCGGTTTACTGGCTGGGACATGCCTCCCTCATCATCGAGATGGAAGGCAAACGTTTTCTGGTCGACCCGGTCTTTGGCAATGCCGCGCCCATACCCTTTGCCGTGTCCCGCTACGGGCCTCCTCCGCTGGCGCGCGAGCAAGCGCCGCTGCCCGATTTCGTGTTGATTACGCACGATCATTACGATCACCTGGAATACGCCACCGTACGCCATTTCAGGGATAAGGAGACGCTTTTCATCGTGCCGCTCGGCGTTGGCGCGCACCTGCTCAAGTGGGGCGTTCCGCCGGAAAAAATCCGCGAACTCGGTTGGGGCGACGAATTCAGCAGGGATGATATCCGCATTACTGCGGAGCGTACCGTTCACTTTTCCGGGCGCACCTATTCCACGCGCAACAGCAGCCTGTGGGCCAGTTATGTTTTGAAGGGAAAACAGAAGCGGGTTTTTATCAGCGGCGATACCGGATACGGCGAGCATTTTCGCGCCATTGGCGAGAAACATGGCCCCTTTGACATGGCCTTTTTTGAAATTGACGCCTGGAATCCCGGCTGGCCCAGGACGCACCTGTTCCCGGCCCAGGTGATCCGGGCCTACCACGATGTCCGGGCCTTGTCGATGGTTCCCGTGCATTGGGGCGTTTTCGATCTCGCCCTGCACCCCTGGGACGAATCCATCCGCATGATTGTCGATCTGGCGGATGAAGACGGTGGAGTCAACCTGCTTACGCCGCTCATGGGGCAAAAACTGATTCCCGGCGTTACTCCGGTTTCACGCTGGTGGGAAGGTCTTTGAGGCGATCCGCCCTAAAATCGACAGCGGGCGCGCTTCGCTTTGCCCACCCTGTTTCTGCCGCACTCTGCGGGTTCAATGCATCATGGACTGTATCGTTTCCGGCTGAAGACCGGTCGCTTCCACGATTTCCTTGACCGGCTTGCCATACTTGAGCATGTTCCGGGCAACAGACATTAGGGCTTCTTCCCGACCTTCTTCCCGACCTTCTTCCCGGCCCTTTTCCAGGCCTTTTTCGTGTCCCTGCAAAAAGCCCTTTTCTATTTCTTCATCGAACCAGGTTTCCTTGTGTCCAGTCAGCATTTCGATCTCCTCAAAAATGTTTTCGACGGCTGCGACTTCTTCCATCATAGAAGCCGTAGCGCGACGGAGCAACAACGCTTTTATCCATTGACCGAACGCACGCCGCACCGTTTGCATGTCGGGCGCGCGTAGTATCTCACCCAGCGCCCCGACTACGTCACGAACGTCTGACAGCCGTTGGCTGGCTTCCATGCGGAAAACGGCATCTGCAAAGTTTCTCACCTCCTGCAACGGGTGTTGTTGCAGGCGACGCTCGTCGAGCAACAGGTAACGCAGTGCCGGACGATACATCTCCAGCCCAACGGGCGGTGTGTGGAAGCAATCGGCCACATCGCATGGCGCGCGCCACTCAGGCCGCCCGTTGTACAGAACGATGGGCAATATCGGCGGCAAGCGGCCTTCCGGCAGATCGTTCTGAACCCTCTCCCTGACCAGTTGCTCCGCGAGCAGGCTGACATATTGCATCATCCGCACCGCCATCCATTGATCGGGCTCGCTCTGGAACTCAAGCAGGATATAGACCCACAGCCAGCGCCCGCCGATGTCAATGCGCCATACCATGTCGTCGTGGCGTTGCCTGTTATTTCTCGATACGTAGCTGGCATTGACTCGTGTCAGGGTTTCATAGCGGGCCTGTTCGAGCCACTTGCCGGGAACGTAGCCGCGCAGCAGGTCACGCACAAGTTCCGGGCATGAAAAAAGGGCTTTGTAGCCGGTGTCGTATGTAGGGGACTGGTTCATGGCAGTTTCCGGTTGCGAGATGACGTTCGGAATTATCGTAACCGGTTTTTGTTCTTGTGTGTGTCTTTGCTTAGTTAAATCGCGTATGCCGTTCGTGGCTTGTGGTGAGCCTCGACTCCGGGAAGAGGATAGTCATATGAGCACCCCGCCCTTTGGGCGTCACTCCAGTTTCATGCTGGTGGGAGGATCTTTGAGACGATTTCTCATAAACACCCGCGCCTTCGGCGCGGTAGGGTCATTCTTTCACCCCCTGCGATGGAGCGCCCGAAAGGGCGAAAAAGAAAAGAAAGCGCGGGAAAATAATTTAGAATTTCCCCAACATTCCCTCATTTCCCACCCGAGTGCTGCGCCATGATCGACTTCCGCATCCTTCCCGTCACCCCGTTCCAGCAAAACTGCACCTTGCTGTGGTGTGAAAAAACGCACAAGGCGGCGGTAATTGATCCTGGCGGCGATGTCGACCGTATCCGCGCCGCCATCGGCAAACTCGGGATTGTGGTCGAACGCATTCTGCTCACCCACGGGCACGTCGATCACGTCGGCGGCGCGCAGAAGCTGGCCGAAGCCCTGTCGATTCCCATCGAGGGGCCGCACCGGGAAGACGCTTTTCTGGTCGAAGGCGACTACCTGCCCCGGCAGTGCAACATGTTCGGCCTGCCGCCGGTCACGGGTTTTACTCCGTCGCGCTGGTTCGACGACGGCGACTTCGTTACCATCGGCGATGAAACCCTGCAAGTTCTGCATACGCCTGGGCACACGCCGGGACATGTCGTATACTTCCATGTTGGGGCCAGACTGGCGCTGGTGGGTGATGTGCTTTTCGCGGGATCGATCGGGCGCACCGATTTCCCGCGCGGCGACTATTCAGCCCTGATCCGATCCATCCGTGAGCATTTGTTCCCGCTCGGCGATGATGTGAATTTCATCCCAGGGCACGGGCCGATGTCATGTTTTGGTGACGAACGCGCACACAACCCCTACGTTGCCGACAACCGGGTTTGAGAAGGCTGTTTGCGATGGTTTTTGAAAGGATTGAGCGCGAGATTTCGCAGTTTGTTGCACAAGTGCAACAAGAAACACCATAGTACGATGGGTTTGCGCCTTCAGGGCTTGCGCAAACCGTTGAGTGCTTTGCACAATCACGGTAACTTCTCGCCTGAGAGGTCCAGTTGGGCTCTTGTCATTGGCAAGGGCGCCGATTCAACTTGAGGAGAACTACATGCAAAAGAAACTAATCGCGCTGGCCATCGCTGGCTTGATGTCCGCTCCGGCTTTCGCGCAATCGAACGTGACCTTGTATGGCACAATCGATTATGGCTTTACGTCGCTTGGTGGCACTGACGATGTCTGGGATTCTGGCAAGAAAATCAAGGCCCGCAACGCCATCGACTCCGGCATCTCCAAGGCCAACCGTATCGGCTTCAAGGGAACGGAAGACCTGGGCAACGGCCTGAAGGCTGTGTTCGTGCTGGAAGAAGGCCTAAATGGCGACCAGGGTAGCATGTTCAAGACCGTCAATCGCCAGTCCTACGCCGGTTTGGCGGGTGGCTTCGGTACCGTCGCCTTCGGTCGTCATTACACCCCGCAGCACCTCTTCACCAGCGCCGTCGATCCTTTCGGCAAGAACGGCCTCGGCAGCGCGGGCAACGTGCTGATCCAGGAAAGGCGCCTGAATAACCTGCTCGCCTATATTTCCCCGAGCTTTGGCGGTTTCAGCTTCATTGCCGGCTATAGCTTCAATGGAACGGGACCTGTTACCATTTTTCAGGGTATTCCTGTCGCCCCCGGCACTCCATATCCGACCGTTGGCGGAGGCGATGAAAATTACGGAAATGCAGGAGATATCCGTACTTGGGCGATTGCGCCGTCCTTCACCTGGAACAATCTGTTTGTAGGTGCCAACTACCATAATGCCAGGATAACAGGGCTGGGGCAGTTAGGTTTGGATAGAAGCAGCATAAACGCCCTTGATGTCTACGAGATGTATGCATCGTATGACTTTGGCTTTGTCAAGCTGGGTGCTACGTTTGGTCGCCGCATAACCAAGAAGACTGCTATCGATGCCGTCACTGGTGCCCTCCTCGTCAGCCCCTTAATTCCTAGCGCCGACAATAACTCCAGGGTCACGCAATGGATGGTTGGTGCGACTTTCAAGATCACTCCAAGCGATTCGATCTTGACTTCCTACAGCCGTGCCTCTGAAAACAAGGTCTGGGACGGCCAAGACGGCAGGCCAAGGATCAGTCAGTGGGCCATTGGCTATGAGCATGCCCTCTCCAAGCGCACCGCCTTGTATGCGCAGTATGCGGCGCAGAGCCATAATAATTATTACAAAGATTATGGTTTCGTTTCTCTTGTCACGGACGGCCCGGTGGGTTACGTTGGTGCCAGCAACCTCGGCAGTAATTCTGACGCCTACCGCCGCGGCTTCGCCATTGGCTTCCGCCACGACTTCTGATCGCAGCTTTTTTAGCGATTCAGTCTAAAAAAGGGCGCCTCAGGCGCCCTTTTTTTATTTGGTGTGCCCAGCATGGGCACATACCTGCGGGTGCAAGTCCCGCCGTAAGCTGGTCACAGCGAACGAAGCGAATCGCAACTGCATGAGGGCGACCAAGAGTGGGGAGGAAGCGAGGAACGTAAAACCTGAGTCTTGAGGGAGGCTATATGTTCAGCGACACTTCGCGTCGAAAATTACGCCACCAGATGACGATTCGCTTAGCCGGGCTACGTTCGCGGGTGATAAACTGATCGCAGGGGGCCACAAAATGGAACTTCAAATCTACAGTGCATTCCGGGACAGTGGCGTTACTGGGAGAGTCGCGTGATCTGCGTCAACCGTGAAACCCTGAAATCCTTCGCAAGCAAGTACCTCTGCTGGAAAACGCCTGAAGACGCTGCCGTCATGCCAGAGCGGATCATTGCGCAAGTGATGAACATGGGCGACTACTCCGATGTTCAGGCGCTTGTCACGCTGGTGGGCGATGATGTGTTGCGTGAAGTTTTGACCCGCGCGGAAGCTGGGCAATTCAATGAACGCTCATGGGCATACTGGCATTACCGTCTTGGACTTGCCGACGTGGATCACGTGCCACCCCTGCCGGTGCGAAGGTTTGCATGAACCGCGTGTTTTCTCCGCATTGAATTGCCCCTCGACCATCGCGGCAGACCACACAAAATCAGTGTTCAAAAAGTACGAGTGCGCCGAAGCACCAGCAAATGCCGCTCGGCTTCAAGCCCCGGAATCGTGAGTGGATGCGCGACTTCGAGCTGCCACTCGGCGGGAAGGGCGGCAATCTCGGCTTGCGGCAACGCGCCTTTCATCGCGTAGAGCGCGCCGCCCTCCCTGACCCAAAGCCCTGCCAGCCGCACGAAGTCGGCCAGACAGGAAAAGGCGCGTGAAATCACGCCTTCCACGCCGCCGCCTGGAAAATCCGTCGCAAGGATCGTTTCGGCCCGACGGTTGACAATGGAAAGATTGTCCAACTGCGATTCGATTTTCGCTTGCTGCTGAAAACCCGCTTTTTTGCCAACCGATTCAATCGAAACCACCGACAGGGCGGGACAGGCGAGTGCGAGTGGTATGCCCGGCAGCCCCGCGCCCGAGCCGATGTCCGCCAGCGTGCGCAGGCGACCGATCCAGGGCAGCACAGTGAGCGAATCGAGCAGATGATGGGTAACGATTTCCCTGGGGTTACGGATTGCGGTGAGGTTGTAGACGCGATTCCACTTCAGCAGCAGTTCCCCGAAGGCAAGCAGGCGTGCAGGGAGTTCCGGCGCGGTGTCGATCCCGAGCGCGGCGATGCCCTCCATCAGTTCAGTGGCGTAGGCCGCAAGATCGCCCTTCACGGTTGCGCCGCCGCTTCGCGGCGCTTGAGCCATACCAACAGCAACGAAATGGCTGCCGGTGTCACGCCCTGTACCCGGCTGGCCTGGTCGATGGTCTCGGGTCGCGCTGCGCTGAGTTTTTGCCGGACTTCGTTCGAGAGTCCACGCACTTGCGCATAGTCGATGTTCTCCGGCAGACGCAAGGCTCCGGCCTGCGATTGACGGGCAATCTCGCCTTGCTGACGGTCGATGTAACCTTGGTATTTTGCCGCGATTACGATTTGCTCGATGACTCGTTCGTCAGCGATGTCAAGCTCGGGCGCGCCGGGCAGGGATTTCAACGCCTGCCAGACGACTCCGGGGCGGCGCAGCAGGTCGAAGTATCGGGCTTCGTTTTCCAGGCGGGTGCCGAGCGCCCGCTCCTGTTCGTCGGCTGGAATCGCTTCGGGGCGCGCCCATGCTTTTTTGAGCAAGCCGCTGCCGCGTTCGATGGCTTCGCGCTTGGCGCTGAACGCAGACCAGCGTGCGTCGTCGATCAGTCCAAATTCGCGGCCCTTCGCGGTCAGACGCAGGTCGGCGTTGTCCTCGCGCAATTGCAGACGATATTCGGCGCGCGAGGTGAACATCCGGTACGGTTCGGAAACGCCTCGGGTGATGAGATCGTCGACCATTACGCCGAGATAGGCTTCGGCGCGGCGCGGACTCCACGGCTCGATCCCCCGCGTTTGCAGCGCGGCGTTCAGCCCCGCGAGCAACCCTTGCGCCGCCGCTTCCTCGTAGCCGGTCGTGCCGTTGATCTGACCGGCGAAGAACAAGCCGCCGATTGCTCGCGTCTCCAGCGATGAACGCAAATGGCGTGGGTCGAAGTAGTCGTATTCGATGGCATAGCCGGGACGCAGGATGTGCGCGTTTTCCAAACCGGCAATGGAGTGGACGAGATCAGATTGCACATCGTAGGGCAAAGAGGTGGAAATTCCGTTTGGGTAAATTTCGTATGTTTCCAGCCCTTCCGGCTCAAGGAAAACGTGGTGACTGTCGCGGTTGGCAAAACGGTGAATCTTGTCTTCGATGGAGGGGCAATAGCGCGGCCCGACGCCTTCTATCACGCCCGTGTACATCGGCGAGCGGTCGAGGCCGGCGCGGATGATGTCGTGTGTGCGGGCGTTGGTTTGCGTGATCCAGCAGGGAAGCTGCGCCGGGTGCTGATCGGGTTGCCCCTGGAAGCTGAATACCGGCAGCGGCGTGTCGCCGTGCTGCACCGTCATTCTCGAAAAATCGATGGTGCGCGCGTCGAGCCTGGGAGGTGTGCCGGTTTTGAGCCGTCCCTGCGGCAGACCGAGTTCTTTCAGGCGCTCACCGAGTCGGGCTGCGGGCGGGTCTCCGGCTCGACCTGCCGGGTAATGCGTCAGTCCGACGTGGATCAGGCCGTTGAGAAAGGTTCCGGCGCAGAGAATCACTGCTTGCGCAGTGAAACGCAAGCCAAGCTGGGTGGTGACGCCGCAGACCTGTCCGGCTTCCACGATGAGATCGTCGACCGCTTGCTGAAAAAGCCAGAGGTTGGGCTGATTTTCCAGCCTTTGACGGATGGCGGCTTTGTAAAGCACGCGGTCGATCTGGGCGCGCGTGGCCCGCACGGCCGGCCCTTTGGAAGCGTTCAGAATGCGGAACTGGATGCCCGCATGATCGGCCGCAGCCGCCATCGCCCCACCGAGCGCGTCGATTTCCTTGACCAGATGCCCCTTGCCGATGCCGCCGATGGAGGGGTTGCAACTCATTACGCCCAGTGTTTCGAGGTTATGGGTCAGTAGCAGGGTGCGGCAGCCCATACGCGCAGCAGCCAGCGCGGCTTCGGTTCCGGCATGACCGCCGCCAATGACAATGACATCAAAATGGGTCTTGTTCAAGTGCATACGTTCCGGGTTCACGTCTTAGCGGAAATCCGGGAAAATCCGGGTGAATGTATCCATTTGGAGCGTTTTCGGTTCAAGTGCTTACATAGTCGGCCCTGAATAATAGCAAGTGTAGCCTAGGCGTATTCGCTCAGCGTCGGTGATGGTCAAGGGGGAGTCCTGGTGGATTTCGTCGTAGGGGCGCGATTTATCGCGCCCAAATTGCGGCGCTCGTGCTCATT
This sequence comes from Betaproteobacteria bacterium, assembly GCA_009776435.1. Classification (GTDB taxonomy): domain Bacteria; phylum Pseudomonadota; class Gammaproteobacteria; order Burkholderiales; family Rhodocyclaceae; genus WRNU01. The sequence continues at coordinate 15,283 of WRNU01000012.1, forward strand.
GGGCGCGATAAATCGCGCCCCTACGAACATCCTCGCCCCTATGTGGCCGGCTCTCCACAGGAGGGGAATGTCTCAAAACCGCGCCATCATTCAGCTTTCTTCGTGCTGCCGTCCGCCGTGAAGCCCGAGTTGACGAAGCTTGCGGTAAAGATGAGTACGTTCGAGTCCGGTTTTTTGCGCCAGTTTGGTGATGTTGCCACGCTCCAGCCGCAGGTGATGCTCGAAGTACATGCGCTCGAATACCTCGCGCGCTTCGCGTAGGGGCAGATCGAACGAAATCGGGCTGATCATGGCATCCGAAACGGGCAGGCCGTTTTCAGGCAGATTGATTTCTTCTTCCGTCGAGTTTTGCGCCAGGTTGCGGATCATGGCGTACAGTTCACTGTATCCGCCATGCCAGTCGTGCCGGCGTAATTGGGACAGGGTAGCAGGTGAAAAACGGCGCAACGGCACTTCCTTGGTATCGACGAGATGACGCAGGATGCGGCAAGCCAGTTCGGGCAGATTGTCGCTGATGTCGGCAAGCGCAGGTACCCCCATCAGCGCATGGGAGAAAAGGCGCTCGACCAGGGTGGCATCCCATCCAGCGGCCAACAGTTCTTCCCGGTTTGAACTGCATGCGACGAGCAGCCGGAGATCGTATCGCTCGAGGCGGTCGACAATGGAGGACAGACTCTTTTGCTGGGAACGCGACAGCCGCTCCAGCGCAGAGAGGTACAGTTGCCCACCCTGGAATGTGGTCAGGCGCGCCAGATCATATGTGCCGTCGAGCGCGCCGAGATCGAGCCAGGGCGTCCCCGGCGTTTGCAGGCTGCGGGCGACGAGTTCGGCCAGATGATCCGGCCCGGTGGTTTGAAGCAGGATCAGCCGCGATTGTCCGGCGGCCTGGCGCAGGCGAAGGTACATCTCGCGTAGAGGCACGGAATCCGGGAAGGCCGCCAGGGTGAGCGACACGGGCGCAGGGATGGAGGGCTGGCGTTGCAGGCCGCGCTTGACTGCGGAAAGGAGCTTTTGCAGGGCAATGGGCTTTTCGAGATAGTCGATTGCGCCGATACGGGTTGCTTCCACAGCGGTGTCGATCGTGCCATGCCCGGACATCATTACCACCGGCATGGTCAATTGCCCGGACGCAGCCCACTCCTTGAGCAGGGTGATGCCGTCGGTATCCGGCATCCAGATATCGAGCAGAACCATATCCGGACACGAGGCATTGCGCACCGCTCGCGCGGTGGCAGCGTCTTCGGCCTGAACGACATCATGCCCTTCGTCTCGAAGTATCTCGGAGAGCAATTCACGGATGCCTATTTCGTCGTCAACGATAAGTATCTTTGCCATAATCAGTGTTCACCGTTCATCATGACCGTACGCAAACGAATGCGCAGGCCCGCGCCACTGCCATCACGATTGGCGATTTTTACCTCGCCTCCATGTTCAGTGACAATCTTTTTTATCATCGCCAAACCCAGCCCTGTTCCTTTAGCCTTGGTCGTAAAATAAGGTTCAAATGCGCGTGCCAGCACTTCCGGCGGGAAACCTGGCCCATTGTCCTGGCATGACAGTAGCACGCAATCGCCTTCTGTGCATGCGGCAAGGACGATTTCAGCATTATCCCGATCCATCAATGCGTCCAGCGCATTTTGCAACATATTGTGAACGATCTGGCGAATCTGGGAAGCATCTCCCATCACCTGCGGCAAATCGGCGGGGATTTGCAATACGATCTTGGCCGGATTGCTTTCATATAGAACAAGGATTTCGCGCATGAGTTCGCCAAGATCGAGGGGCGCGAGTGTGGGTGCGGGCAGGCGCGCGTAATCACGGAAAGCATTGATCAGATTCTTGACGGCTTCCACCTGGTTTACGATGGTTCGGGTCGAACGTTCGAGCATCTGTCGACCCGCTTCATCGAGCCCGGAAGAAAGTTTGACGGCCAATCGCTCGGCGGAAAGCTGGATCGGCGTCAGTGGGTTCTTGATTTCGTGCGCCAACCGTCGAGCAACCTCGGCCCAGGCTGCCGTGCGTTGCGCCTCGATCAGCCGGGTGATGTCGTCGAACACCACGACCCGCCCCCCTTCGGTGCCTTCGGGCAGACGCGAGCCGTGTATCAACAGAGTCATCGGGGGGCTGTCGGGGCGCGGAATTTCCAGTTCGGTCTGCCAGTCGTCTTCGTGGGAAGCGAATCCTTCAAGGAGCGCGTCGCGCAATACCGTATGCCGTGGCCAGTCGGCAAGCGTGATGTCCTCGAAACTGCTGAGCTCATCGTCAAGAATGTCGAGCGCGCCAGGGTTGGCTGCACGAAGGTTGCCCTCTGCGCTGAAAACCAGAACCCCGGCAGACAGGTGCGTCAGTACGCTCTCAAGATAGGCGCGGGCGGATTCGACTTCCACCCGGCTGTTCTCGGTTTGCGCGCGCGCTTCTTCAAGCTGGCGGGTCATCTGATTGAAGGAATGGGTCAGTATCCCCAACTCGTCCCTGGCAGGCAACGCCTGACGCGGGCTGAAGTCGCCCTGTGCAACGGCCTCGGTTCCTTCAGCGAGGATACGCAGCGGCGCGGCAAGCCGTCGGGCAAGGATGAACGCGACGGCGATGGCGGCGAGTAGCGCCATCAAAAGGGTCAGAGTCAGGGTCAAGGAATAGAGAAATTTCAGATCGGAACGCGCCAGAATCTGTTTCTGGTAATCACGATAGGCTGCCTCCACCGCTTCGGCGTTCTGGCTGAAAGTCTCCGGAACGAGTTGGGTCAGTTGCAGCAGGCGGGGCGTCACGGCTAGGCCACGGCCTTCGATCGGAACCAGGACACGGATGACCAGACGCCCGCCGGGGGTTTCTTCTTTTTTCACGCTCAGGCCACGCTCCTCGAAGGCGCGGCGCAACTCGTGGGGTAGAAGCTTATCCGGCAGCAGGCGGGCGGTATCACTGTCAGTCGAACTGACCAGCACCTGACCGTTCTTGCCGAATACGGTGACGCTGCCAACGCCAGCCCATTCGCGCAGGCGATTGACCTGTGCCGCCGAGATGCCCGTTTGACCTTGAGGTGCCTCGGTGCGAAGACTGGGAATGACTCGATACAGGGGGGAGTTCTCCACTCCATGAAGGTTTGACTCACTCACCCCGGCACCTTCGTTTATGCTCATCAGGGGGATCGTGTTCGAGGTGTGTTCAATTTCCAGGGCCATGGCAATAGCCTTGTCCTGGAGTTGTACGGAGAGATAGTCGAGCGCGTCCTGACCGAGGGCAAGACCGCCTTTGAGCGCGGAATCGACCCTTACGTCGAACCAGGATTCGATGCTGTACACGACGAACTGGATCGATACCGCGTACACCACCAAACCCGGCAAAAGCGCCATCAATGCAAACATCATTACCATTCGGTGCTTTAGCTGCGAGCCGAAGCGCCGTTTCTTGTGTTCGCGCCACAGCCGAATCAACTGAAAGACGACCGTTGACGCCAGCGTTACCGTGAGCAACCCGTAGATTGCGAGCAAATAATGATAGGTGCTGCTGAACAACTCGGTATTGGTGCTGATCGAGGCCAGGAGATAGAGTGCAAAGGCCACCAGAATGGCGGCAATGGCGACTGCGATGTTTTTCATTCTGCAACCATCACCGCGGGTTCTTCTTCTGGCAGTTCCTCTTCCAGCGGCTCTGGGATCGTCTTTTCAGGATCTGCCATTCCGGGCGTAAATGACCACTTTAGCCAGCCCGTACCGAGATCCCACTTGCCATTGGCCAAGGTGGAGAGTTGGAAGGGTTTGGGCAGCATGGCGGTATTATGAAAAAAACGCAATGTTACTTCATACCTGCTTTCTTCATTGAACGTACCGGGAGGGGCCACGTGCAGGTTGCGAATGCGCTCCATGGTATGCACGGCATCTTCCAGTGTATCGAAATTTCTGTGCAGGCCCCCGATATTGAGCCGGTAACTGCGGGTCATCGCGTGATAGGCAAGGCGATATTCGAGCCTGCGTTGGATGATCTGTTTGTTGAACCAATACCAGCGCGGATGTTCAATCCGCAGTTCGGTGACGAAATACAGTGCCACGCCATGCGCCAGGGCATCGATCAGTTTCTGGTTGAGATCGAAACTGAAGTCTGCGTTGAGCACATAGCCTTCCTCTGACAACGCGATTCTGGCATGGGTAATACGCGCAACGTCGGCTCTCGCCGGAACCGATGCCAGCACCAGAAATACGACCAACAGGCGACACAGGCACTTAACCCAGCCTGTTATTTTTGCGCAGGCAGGCATAGTAGAAGGCGTCATGTTCGGTCGTCGGCAACAAGAGAGAGGTTCGGCAGGTTTGTGGCATGAAAATTTCGGCATCCGGGTGACGCGCAAGAAAATGCTCGATTTGACGGTGGTTTTCGTCGTCAAAAACCGAGCATGTGACATAGAGCATTGTGCCACCATCAGCCAATGTATGCCAAAGTGTATCAATGATATTGGTCTGTTGTGCAACAAACCCGGAAATGTCGCTCTCGCGCCGCAACCACTTGATGTCCGGGTGCCGACGCACAACGCCGGAAGCCGAACATGGCACATCTGCAAGGATGCGGTCAAAGGGTTGGCCGTCCCACCAGGCATCCAGCGCGCAGCAATCGGCAACCATCACCCTGGCGGCCAGTCCGAGGCGGGCAAAATTATGGCGCATCCGCTCAGTTCGCAGGGGGTCGATCTCCAGTGCAGTGAGTTCGATATCGGCCTGTTCCAGCAAATGAGCGCCCTTGCCGCCGGGGGCGGCGCAGGCATCGAGCACACGCTCGCCGTCACGCGCGCACAACCACGGCGCAGCCCATTGGGCACCGGCATCCTGCACCGAAACCCTGCCCTCGGCAAAGCCCGGCAGCTTCGACACAGGCAGCGGATGCGTCAAAATCAGGGCGTCGTTTTCAAGCCGCCTCGCAGCGATCCCTGCATCGGACAGTTCGGACAGATAACCCTCAACCATGGCTCGTCGGCGATTGACCCGCAGACTCATTGGGGGATGGTGATTCCCAGCCGAGAGAATCGTTTCCCAATTGCTCGCATGTTCACGCTGAACACGTTCGATCCACCATCTGGGGTGGGCGTAACGTGCCGTTACATCCTCATCACGCCATAGCCGGATGTTGGCGCTTTGGCGCACGACGTTACGCAACACGGCATTGACGACCCCTTTGAGTCCGGTAGCCAGATGGGTGGCCGCTTCCACCGCCTGGTTCACCAGGGTGTGTGCCTGCTCCGGGCGTTGTTCGAGTCGATAAACTGCAACCAGCAACAAGGCATGAACAGACACGGGAAGCGGCTTGGAGAGAAAACGGCGAAGCGTGGCATCGCCACGTCCATATTCGCGCAACGAATTCCAGGTCAGGTCACGAATCGCGCCGCGTACCCCATTGCTCCAACCGGGGTTCTCGTTCAGTACGATCTCGTAACTTACGGTAAGATTTTTGCCTTCGAGTACGGTCGCAACCAGTTTCGCCGCCTGAAACAAGGCATGCGCAAGGCTGTCCGACTTGAGGGGCGTTTGCACTGTCCTGCGATGTTGTCTCATGATCTCGAATGACTCGAACCTGGAGGATGTTTCACGTGAAACATTGGTTCGAGTACAACAAGCCCTGACCTTACGTTCATTTACCGATAGATTGTCGCGTAAGTTCGTTATGCTGCTCCTGGATGGCCTGAGCCATTGCGTGTATTTCGTCCTGCATTTCTTTGAGACGGGCAAGTATCGACTGATCTCTATCTCTATTTCTGTCGACCTGAATCATGCCGTCCTTGATTTCAACCTTACCCTTGTTGGCGGCGATGTAATCCAGCAGGTCCAGATTCTTGCCCATCATTTCCGCGATTGCGGGAATCATGGCTTTAAGAATCCTGGCTGGAGCGCGAACATGCTTTTCGACCGTCTGGGTATAAGTTTCTTTCAGGCCATCCGGTTGATTCAATTTTTCGATTTCCGCTTCGGTTGCTGCAAGCACCTTATCAAGGTCTACCACGATTGTTTGGAGGGCATCACGATATTTGATTATGGCTTCCCGACGTTCCTTCGCGGTTGCCTCGGGCTTTACGGCATCCTGGTACTCTCGCTGTAATTTTTCCAATGGCCTGCCCACTCTATCGAGCATGGTCTTGTTATGTTCGACAATGACATCGTAGTGTGTCGCATAGATGCCGAATTTCTTGCGCGTCGCAATATTCGGGATATAGATGCCGCTATTGCGCGGGATGACTTCTTTTTGCAGGAAACTGGTAAAAGCCTGCCGCTGTTGTATTTCTCTGCTACATCCGGCAAACAACGCTACGAGGCAAAGCGCACAGAAAACTGCAACGAAGTAAAAACGCTTGTTCATGAAAAGAATACCTTTCCCGTGATCTCGGTCTGAACAGGGATTCAGCATATCAAAATACGGGTCGTCCCACGCAGAATCCGAGCAATAAAAAGACAAAACCGCCGGAGAGGAACGCTCGCACGGCGGTTTCGTGATCGTTATGGGAGTCAGATTTTTGGATCGTTGGCAGCCTTTGTTTTTTTGCTGCCGCGCTCGGCCATTCGCGTGATATGCCATTGCTGTGCAATGGAAAGAAGGTTGTTGACGACCCAGTACAGCACCAACCCGGAGGGAAACCACATGAACATGAACGTGAAGACGATCGGCATCGCCATCATGATCTTGGCCTGCATGGGGTCGGGCGGAGTTGGATTCAGTTTGAACTGCGCCAACATTGACGCCCCCATGATGAGCGGCAGGATGAAATAAGGGTCACGCACAGACAAATCCTGTATCCAGCCAAGCCACGGCGCCTGCCGCATTTCGACACTGCCAAGCAACACCCAGTAGAGGGCGATAAACACCGGGATTTGCACGAGGATGGGCAAACAGCCGCCGAGCGGGTTGATTTTCTCTGTTCGGTACAGATTCATCATCTCCTGCTGCATCTTGGGTTTGTCGTCGCCGTATAGCTCTTTCAATCGCTGCATGCGGGGCGCGAGCACGCGCATCTTGGCCATCGACTTGTAGCTTGCCGCTGAGAGCGGGAAAAAGATCGCCTTGATGATGATCGTCACGAGAATAATGGCCCATCCCCAGTTGCCGGTGAGCGAATACAGATTCGAGAGTAGCCAGAAGAGTGGCGCAGCAATGATCGTCAGGACTCCATAATCGACCACCAGCCTGAGACCGGGCGCGATTTCTTCGAGCTTGTCCTGGTCTTGTGGGCCGACGTAGAGTCGCGTCCCGATCTGTTTCGGCGCGCCGCCAGGCTCGATGGTGATGGGCGCGAGAATAAGGCCGGTTCTGTAGAGGCCGTTATCCATCTTCCTGGCGTAATATTCGCGTTCGACTTCCTGCTGCGGCAGCCAGGCGCTGACAAAATAATGCTGGACGATCGCCACCCAACCATTATCGGCTTTGGAAACAAACTTGGCCTTGTTAGCGTCGATGTCAGCGAAAGAAACCTTCTGGAACTTGGCTTCATCCGTATAGAAGGCAGGGCCGGTAAAGGTCTGTATGCCTCCGAACAACCCTCCAGCGGATTTTTCAGCGGGCTTGCCGTCACGCAGAAACTGGAAATAAGGCTCCGCAATCAGCGGGTTGTCGCTTTCATTGTGAATTTCATAGGCAACGTTGATCAGATAGCTGCCACGGGTGAAGGTGATCACTTTGATCACGGACACATTGTCCGCAGAGGGAGCCTTCAATCTCAGCACCAGTTCGTTCTGACCCTCTGCAAGCACCTGATCGCCTGCGGGCAATTCAAGCTCGGTGCGATGATCGGGCAGGCCCGTGCCAGGAAGAAAACCGGAACCAGCCTCAAAAATATGCTCCACACCGTTGTCGAGAATGACATAGTCATTTTCCGGGTTATCGGAAGCGCGATGCTTCAGAAGTTCGAGCCGAACGATACTGCCGCCCCTGGCGGAAATTTCCGCGCGTATCACATCTGTTTCCACCTTGATCCGCGCCTCTGCGGACGGAACCGGGGTTGTCGTCGGGAGCGTGACGGAGCGTGTGGAAGTCGGCACTGAATCATCGGGGACGGCGGCCCCTGGCGCTGAATCCAGAGAAGAAACGGCAGCAGGCGGCGATACGGTAGCGGGCTGGTTGTACTTTTCCCAGTTTGACCACAGCATCACGAGTGACATGACGAAAATGATGAGCGGAATGAGGCGGCGTTGATCCATCGGAGAAGTCGGAGAAAAGGGTTTTGCGGATGGTGAGAATGAAAAGGCGCAACTAAAGGCGCCCAAAAACGATAATGATACCCGTGAATGGTGTGCGCGTCTCTGCATGTGCAGGAGCGATTTGTACTCGGGCTACCCCGTCATTCATGTCGGGGATACTCCCTCCGTCACGCCCTGGGCGTATCAGCTCCCTCGTGAGGGAGGCTTGTTCAGGTGAGGATGTTGGCAGCAGCGCGCTCCCGGTTTTTGGAAAGCCGCCCCAACAACTGCCTGACATCCATGTTTAGCTCTGCACGGCGGGCGGTTCCCACTGATGCGTGAAGCCGAATAATCAAGTCGCAGGACGGCAGGTTTTCGCGCTGCCGCCGAAAGACTTCACGCGCGATGCGCTTGACCAGGTTGCGTCCGTTGGCGCGTCTGACCAGTTTCTTGGTTACGGTCAAGCCCAGGCGGGCGGTATCCAGTTCATTTGGCCGATAGTAGAGCGTGTAGAAACGACCCCGGAACGAACGCCGAAAAGCAAAAACGGATGAAAATTCATCCGTTTTCAGCAACCTGTAAGCCCGGCAAAAACCCTGCCCGTGTGGTACTGGACTCATGATTTCAAACGGCAAGACGGTGGCGACCCTTGGCACGGCGGGCGCGAATGACCGCGCGACCGCCACGAGTCTTCATGCGGACGCGAAAGCCGTGCGTGCGCTTGCGGCGAATAACAGAGGGTTGGTATGTGCGTTTCATGATCCTGCTGCCTGGAAAATATCTAATTTTCCATTAGACCAATCAAGGCCATGTTTGTCAAGAATTTCTGAGAGTTACCTTCCGGCCGAGCCGGTATACCGCCACGCTGGCGAGAAAATTCGGGTCGTCGACAATCACCCTGCCTTCATCGAACGCCAATCGCTTGTGGATGGCGATGCCGGACTGTGCACACAGCGCCTCGAAATCGTTGATTGTGAAGAAGCGGACGTTCGGCGTGTCGAACCACTGGTACGGCAGGCTCTTCGAGACCGGCATACGGCCATTGAGGATGCTCTGGCGATGCTGCCAGTAACCGAAGTTCGGAAAACTTACCACCGCCTCACGCCCCACACGCAGCATCTCGGCGAGGATGCCTTGCGTGTTGTGCATGGCCTGAAGCGACAAACTCATGATGACATGATCGAAAAATCCGTCGTCGAAGCCGGTCAGGCCGCGATCCATGTCCGCCTGGATCACGTTGATGCCATTTTCGATGCAGGCCAGGATTTTTTCCGGGTCGTTTTCCACCCCGTAGCCGCGCACTTGGCGCGTCTCGATCAGGTGACGCAACAGCCCCCCGTCTCCGCAACCGAGGTCGAGCACTTTCTCGCCGCGCCCGATCCATTGCGCGATCACATCATAGTCGTAGCGATAGCCGGCCATCTTTTACACCTCGATACGGTCGAACCACGCCGCGAGCACGGCATGGTATTGCGGATCGTCGAGCAGGAAGGAGTCGTGTCCGGCTGCACAGTCGATCTCGGCGTAAGTGACATCGCGCCCGTTGTGCGCCAGCGCGTAGACGATCTCGTGCGAGCGATCCGGCGAAAAGCGCCAGTCCGTCGTAAAGGCCACCACCAGAAAACGCGCCTGCGCAACCGCCAGCGCCGCCGACAGGTCGCCGTCGTGCTCGAAGGCAGGGTCGTAATAATCGAGCGCCCTGGTCGTCAGCAGATACGTGTTGGCATCGAACAACCGCGAAAACCTGTCTCCCTGGTGACGCAGGTAGGACTCGATCTCGAATTCCACGTCGTAGCTGTACATGGCTTTGCCGTGGCGCAGGTTGCGGCCGAATTTCTCGCCCATCGCGTCGTCGGAAAGATAGGTGATGTGCCCCACCATTCGCGCCAGTCGCAAACCGCGCTCCGGCAGAGTGCCATGCTTGTAAAAATGACCGCCGTGGAAATCGGGGTCGGTCAGGATGGCCTGACGCGCCACTTCGTTGAACGCGATATTTTGCGCAGTGAGTTTGGGTGCGGAGGCGATGGCCGCCACGTGGCGCACCCGCTCCGGATACTGCAAGGCCCATGAAAGCGCCTGCATCCCTCCCAGGCTGCCGCCGATGATCGCCGCGAAACTTTCGATGCCGAGCTTGTCCGCGAGTCGGGCCTGGGCGTTCACCCAATCCTCGACCGTGATGAAGGGAAAATCCGCGCCCCAGGGATGCCCCGTAGCAGGGTTGATCGAACGCGGCCCGGTCGAGCCGTGGCAGCCTCCCAGGTTATTGACCCCGATCACAAAAAATTTGCCGGTATCGAGCGGTTTGCCGGGACCGACCAGATTGTTCCACCAGCCGGAATCTTCTTCTTCACCGGCATGGCGGCCCGCTACGTGATGCGAACCCGACAGCGCGTGACACACCAGGACGGCGTTGCTGCGCGCGGCATTGAGCGTGCCGTAGGTTTCAAAAACAAGTTCGTAGCCGTCCAGGCGAGCGCCGCAACGCAGCGGCAATGCTTCGTCGAAGCGGGCCGTTTGCGGTGCGACGATACCGACGGACTGACGGGAAGGTTGCGGTTCGGTCATGTGTGTGTAAAGAGGTTACGGCGCTCATTGCGCGCGGGCGTCTATTCTGCCTGAGCGCGCTGGCGCTGCGGAAAAATAAAACCACCTTCAGGGAGAGGAATTTGCGCCGAGGCCCGCCCCCCACCCGAGGGCAGAGAGCGGGGTACTGCATGGGAGCGGATCACAAGCACTTGCTAGACCACAGCATCATCACTATAATGATGAGTGTCTTAACAAGACGCTTGAAACCCTTGACGTAAGGCTGTTTCATTTTAATCACCTCCTTTTGGGCGGTGATTAGCGAAGAAGCCCCTGCCACGGGGCTTTTTCGTTTCCGCCCCGCGCGCATTCTCCCACACATCCTGCGTGAAAATCTATACCGGATAGTTGATTTGGGTGAGCATGCCTAAAAAATATTCTATGTAGAAATGTCGCCCCCCATCAACGCATCTCAAACAACTCTTGGTGAAAGTACTTCGCCTCGAAGCCGTGCGACACCAGCCCCTTGAGCAGGGCTTGTCCAAATCCGCTGGGGCCGCAGAACCACAGCGAAGCGTCTCTCCATTCCAGCACTTCGACGCAGAGCTTTTCGGCATTCAGCAAAGGATCGCGCCCATCGACGAGCACATGCAGAGTCGTACCGGCTGCCTTGGCAAGTTGCGTCAGGTTCTCAACAAAGACCTCATCCGGATTTTTGACGCAATAAAACAGATCCACCGCGACTTTTGATGGAGCGTGATGGGCGAATTCTTCCATCCTCGCCAGAAACGGCGTAATGCCGATACCGCCCGCTACCCAGATTTGCCGGGGTTTGTCACTCTCGAAGCGGAAGCATCCGTATGGCCCTTCGACTTTCGCGCGATCCCCTTCCTTCAGTGTTTTGGGGAGGCGAGAAGTATGATCGCCGAGATTTTTCACGTGAAAGCGCAGCAATCCATCGTTTTTCCAGGCCGAGGAAATCGTGAACGGATGCGCTTCTCCGCCGTTGTTGCCGTAGAAGCTTACGAACGCGAATTGCCCTGCGTCATGCCCGTCCCAACGATCTTTGGGCAGGCGGACATGCACTTCCATCACCTCGTCGCTGGCGCTGTGCTTCAAGGTCTCCACCACTCCGAGCGCCCGGCGCTGATGACCAATCTGGCGCGTCAGACTCAACACCGCGCCCACCGTGCCGCCCACCATCAGCAACAGGGAAACCCAGGCTATCGGAGAAAGGGATGTCCAGTGAGCAAACTTGATCAGGTATACCGAATGGAACACCAGCACCAGATAAGCAACGGCAATAATGCGGTGCGTATGGAAGAAATAACGGTACGGAAACCTCTTGATGAGCGCCAGCGCGATCAGCACTGCCGCAATGTAAAACGTCCACTCGCCCAGGAACTCCGCTATTTTGCGCATACCCCGAACATGATGCTCCAAACTTTCCCAAAGAGAGAGCTGTATCGACTCGTCGACCACCGGGCGCGGGCCGCGCTCCGGCTTCACCAGCCATCCCCAGCCTACTGCCCATTTCGCACCCGTCGCCCATAGCCAGTGCACCGCGCCTGTCGCCAGCGCGGTAATGCCCAACCACTTGTGCAGGCGATAGCTTTTGTCCAGCCCTCCAAGCCATGGCTCCAGCCTCACCGGGCGAATCGCCAGTATCATTGCCAGACTCATCGCCCCCATCGCAATGAAACCCGTGTAGTCGACCACGACGGCGCGCAACTTGAAAAAGTCGTAACTTCGCGCCCAGGGTTGTTCGGCGAGCAGCCACAACACCGTCAGCGCGCCAAACAATACGCCGTAAATCCACTTGATCTGCTTCATTGCAAGACTCCCTGAACAATAACAGTGACAGCGCGAAGTCTAGCAATCGGTCTACGGGCGAAATGTATGGTTATGTATGTAGTTAGCCTGAACAATAACAGGTGTAGCCCGAGCGCATCCACTCTGTGACGGTGAGATGGTCTGATGAACATTCGTAGGGGCGCGATTTATCGCGCCCAAATTGCGGCGCTCTTGCTCATTGGGCGCGATAAATCGCGCCCCTACGACTTGACCATCACCGACGCAGGGCGAATACGCCTGGGCTACATTTGCTATTGTTCAGGGCCGACTATGTATGAGTTTCTACTGCCCCAACGCCTTCAATATCAACGTATCCCCGCGCTGCGTGAATTCCAGTTGTTTGAGCACATTCATGCCCAGCAAAACGATATCGTCATCATCCATGCCGGGATTGAGCGTGGCATGTGTCTGGCGCAGAACGAACGGGCCAAAGGCCAGTTCGTCGATGAGGGTCATCCGGGCGGTAACGGTTCCGTTGGCGGTGGAGACCTGAATCGGCGGGCCGATGGCGCGCAGGCCGAGTTGTGCGCCCATCTTGGCAGGCAGTGCAACCTGAGTCGCCCCGGTATCGAGCATGAAGGTGACGGGCTGATCGTTGATAAGACCCGGCACGAGGTAATGTCCGGCAGGATTGCGCTTCAGAACAAGTTCTGAGGACGCGCCGGGGGCGACGGTGAGATGACGGTTGGGGTTGGTGCGCCGATCCTGCACGCCCTCGAAGAACAGCCACAACACGCCGATCAGCGCCAGCGCCGCCAGCCAGGCCATGCCCCGGCCCATCGGGCGGGCCATATCCTTTTCACGCGGGGGAGTATCCATTGGCATCGAGATATCAGGCAAACGCCTGCCCGTGTTCACGGGTAGCGTGGAAGGTGACTTTCGGCCATTTTTCCATCGTCACCTCCAGGTTGTAACGGCTGCTGGCGAGGTAGACGAGATTGCCGTCGACATCCCGGCCAAGCCGCAGTGCCTGTTCCCGCTCGAAGTTGCGGCGGGTGGTTTCGTCGGGAAAGGTGAGCCAGCGCGCGGTGTGGATGTCGGCATTGTCGAAGATGGCATCGACCTTGTATTCGTCTTTCAGGCGTTGGGCAACGACCTCGAATTGCAGTTGTCCGATTGCGCCCAGCAGCATTTG
>WRNU01000013.1 GCA_009776435.1 Betaproteobacteria bacterium
TGTGAAATAATCCACATTTCTTTCCCCAAACGGTTGTTGGAACGTTCGATGCTCCCCAGGACGCTGTACGAAAAACTATGGTCGGATCACCTCGTCCGCGAGGAACCGGACGGCACGTCGCTGATCTACATCGACCGCCATCTGGTGCATGAAGTCACCAGTCCGCAAGCCTATGAAGGGCTGAAGCTCGCGGGCCGCAAGCCCTGGCGCGTCTCTTCCATCGTGGCGACCGCCGATCACAACACGCCGACCGAGCACTGGGAGGAGGGCATCCTCGACCCGATTTCCCGTCAGCAGGTGGAAACGCTGGACGCCAATATCCGTGAAACCGGCGCACTGGCCTATTTCCCGTTCAGAGACGCGCGACAGGGCATCGTGCATGTGATCGGCCCGGAGAACGGCGCGGTGCTGCCGGGCATGACGGTCGTCTGCGGCGATTCGCATACCTCCACGCATGGCGCGTTTGCGGCCATGGCGCACGGTATCGGCACTTCCGAAGTCGAGCACGTGCTGGCAACCCAATGCCTGGTGCAGAAAAAATCGAAAACCATGCTGATCCGCCTCGAAGGCCGCCTGGGCAAGGGCGTGACCGCCAAGGATGTGGCGCTGGCCGTCATCGGCAGGATTGGCACGGCAGGCGGCACGGGATACGCAATGGAATTCGGCGGTTCGGCCATTCGCTCCCTCTCGATGGAAGGGCGGATGACGCTGTGCAACATGGCGATCGAAGCCGGGGCGCGATTGGGACTGGTGGCCGTCGACGAAGTGACGATCAACTACCTGAAGGGCCGCCCCTTTTCGCCGCGTGGCGAGGAGTGGGACAGGGCAGTGGCGCACTGGCGTACCTTGCGCTCGGACGAAGGGGCCGTGTTCGACCATACCGTGGAACTGGACGCCGAAAAAATCCTGCCCCTGGTTACATGGGGCACGTCGCCGGAAATGGTTGCGCCCGTAACCGCCACGATTCCCGACCCCAAAAAGGAGACGGACGCGTTGAGGCGGGAAGGCATGGAGCGCGCGCTCGCCTACATGGGATTGCAGGCGAACATGCCGATCCAGTCGATCAGGATCGACAAGGTATTCATCGGCTCCTGCACCAACTCCCGCATCGAGGACTTGCGTCAGGCGGCGGCGATTCTGAAAGGCCGCAAAAAGGCGGCGAACGTCAAACTCGCGCTGGTCGTGCCGGGTTCCGGGCTGGTCAAGCGTCAGGCGGAAGCCGAAGGACTGCACGAAATCTTCATCGCCGCCGGGTTTGAATGGCGCGAGCCGGGCTGCTCGATGTGCCTCGCCATGAACGCGGACAGACTTTCGCCGGGCGAGCGTTGCGCTTCCACCTCGAATCGCAATTTCGAAGGCCGTCAGGGGCCGGGAGGGCGCACCCATCTGGTCAGTCCGGCCATGGCGGCGGCGGCGGCAATTGCCGGACATTTCGCCGATGTGCGGGACATTCTTTGATCAAGGAGAACGAGATGAAACAAAGGAGACGATTCCTTTTTGTCATTTTCGGCACTTTGCTGATGGCGTTTGTTTTCAGTTCGGTGGGCTGCAATACCGTGCGCGGTGTCGGCAAGGACATCGAATCGGGTGGCAAGGCGATCCAGAGAGCGACACATTGAGTCAGGGCCGTAAGTTCTACAGATACACAGACCACGCATGGAAAAATTCATACCCTTCACGGGCCTCGTTGCCCCGCTGGATCGCAACAACGTCGATACGGACGCGATCATCCCCAAGCAATTCCTGAAATCCATCAAGCGAACCGGGTTCGGGCCGAATGCGTTCGACGAGTGGCGCTACCTGGATCAGGGCGAGCCGGGCATGGACAACAGCCGCCGCCCGCTGAATCCCGGTTTCGTGCTCAACCAGGCGCGATACCGGGGTGCGTCGATTTTGCTCACCCGCGCCAATTTCGGCTGCGGTTCCAGCCGCGAGCACGCGCCCTGGGCGCTGGCGGATTTCGGTTTCAAGGTCGTTCTGGCCGAATCCTTTGCCGATATTTTCTTCAATAACTGTTTCAAGAACGGACTCTTGCCCTTGGCGCTGCCCAGGGCGGAAATCGACGCGCTTTTCGGCCTCACCGAGCACACGCCGGGGTTTTCGCTTGCCGTGGATCTGGCGGAACAGACGATTACCCGGCCCGATGGCTCCGCGATCCCGTTCCAGGTGGATGCGTTTCGCAAGCAATGCCTCTTGAACGGCTGGGACGACATCGGCCTGACGCTGCTTCACGCCGATGAAATTCGCGCGTTCGAGGAACGTCGTCAGCGGGAACAGCCGTGGTTGTTCGCGCGATAACGAGGACGGAACATGACGAAAAAAATCTGCATTCTTCCCGGCGACGGCATCGGCCCCGAAATCACGGCCGAAGCCGTGCGCGTGCTGGAAGCCCTCGATCTCGGCTTCGAGATGGAGACCGCGCTCCTAGGCGGCGCAGCCGTCGACGCGACCGGCGACCCCTACCCGGAAGCCACCCAAAGGCTTGCGGGCGAGGCGGATGCCGTCCTGCTCGGCGCGGTGGGCGGACCGAAATGGGATGCGTTGCCCCGTGAGCAGCGTCCCGAACGTGGCCTGCTCGGCATCCGCAAGCATTTGAACCTGTTTGCCAACCTGCGGCCTGCCGTGCTCTACCCGGAACTGGCAAATGCTTCCTCACTGAAACCGGAAATCGTTTCCGGGCTGGATATCCTGATCGTGCGCGAATTGACCGGGGATATTTATTTCGGACAACCGCGCGGTATCGAAAACCGCAATGGCGAGCGTTTCGGCTTCAATACCATGCACTATTCGGAGTCCGAAATCCGCCGTATCGGTCGTGTCGCGTTCGAGGCAGCCAGGAAGCGCAATAAAAAAGTGTGTTCCGTCGACAAGATGAACGTGCTGGAAACAACCCAACTCTGGCGCGATGTCATGAATGAGCTTGCGCCGGAATATCCGGATGTGGCGCTCTCCCATATGCTGGTGGATAATGCGGCCATGCAACTCGTGCGCGCGCCTCGGCAATTCGACGTTATGGTGACCGGCAATATGTTTGGCGATATTCTCTCCGATGAAGCTTCCATGTTGACCGGCTCCATCGGCATGTTGCCTTCGGCCTCACTGGACGAAAACAACAAGGGGCTTTATGAGCCGTCGCACGGTTCGGCCCCGGACATCGCCGGACAGAACGTGGCAAACCCCCTGGCGACCATTCTTTCCGCTGCCATGATGCTGCGCTATTCTTTCGGTCTGGAAGAAAAAGCGAAAATGGTGGAAAATGCGGTCAGGAAAGTACTGGCGCTAGGATTGCGTACTGGCGATATTTTCGAGCAAGGCATGAGCCGTGTCGGCACGAAACAAATGGGCGATGCGGTGCTCTCGGAGTTGGGATGATGCAGTGCAATGGGTATTCCTTATTCGGAACGCAGCGCCCTGACTCTTCTCTTCTCCTTATTCATGGAGCGTTTTTGCCGGTATTTGCGCTGTTTTACGCAATGAAATGCTTCGTGCGGGTGTAGTGTAAGTTCTGATTTTTGTCTGGTTGCGAGGAAAACATGAAACGAGTTGGGCTGGTTGGTTGGAGAGGCATGGTGGGTTCCGTGCTCATGCAGCGGATGACGGAAGAAGGCGATTTCGCCCGGATTGAACCCATTTATTTTTCGACCTCCAACGCCGGTGGACAAGCGCCCGTTTTCGGGGGCAGGGACGCCGGAGAGCCTTTGCAGGACGCAACCCGTATCGACGTGCTCAGGACGTGCGACATCGTCGTGACCTGCCAGGGCGGCGATTACACGAAGGAAGTGTTTCCCAGGCTGCGCGACGCAGGTTGGCAGGGACACTGGATCGACGCTGCCTCGGCGCTCAGGATGGCCGACGAGGCGGTCATCATTCTCGATCCGGTCAACCTTGACGTTATCGAAAACGCGCTTCAAACGGGCGGCAGGAACTGGGTTGGCGGGAATTGCACGGTATCGTTGATGCTGATGGGGTTGGGGGGGCTCTTCCGGCACGATCTCATCGAATGGGTGTCGTCGATGACCTACCAGGCCGCTTCCGGCGCGGGGGCGCAAAACATGCGTGAACTGCTCTCACAGATGGGCGCGCTCCATGCGTCGGTGGCCGATCTGCTTGCCGATCCGGCCTCAGCCATCCTCGACATCGACCGCAAGGTGGCCGAGACCATGCGCTCCCCGGCGTTTCCGACCAAAAACTTCCGCAATACGCCGCTGGCGGGCAGCCTCATTCCGTGGATCGACGCGTCGGTCGAACACGGGCAGACCAAGGAAGAATGGAAGGGCGGCGCGGAGTGCAACAAGATTCTCGGCAGGCCGCCGTTTCGCGCGGCGGGCAGCATCCCGGTCGATGGCCTGTGCGTGCGCATCGGAGCCATGCGCTGCCATTCGCAGGGGTTGACCATCAAGTTGAAGAAGGATGTGCCGCTCGACGAGGTATCCGAAATCATCGCGTCAGGCAACGAATGGGTGAAGGTCGTACCCAATGAGCGTGAGATTTCCGAACGCGAACTCACCCCTGCCGCAGTGACGGGAACGCTCTCCGTGCCTGTTGGCCGACTCCACAAGTTGGCGATGGGGCCGGAATATCTTGGAGCGTTTACCGTCGGCGATCAGTTGTTGTGGGGCGCGGCAGAGCCGTTACGGCGCATGCTGCGCATTTTGCTTGAACAATGAGTTTGAACGTTATGCCGGAAGACAAAATTATTTTACTGGCTACCTGTGTTTTTCGCAGCCGCGTTGGTGGTATTCTCTTTCGGTCTGAAAAGGTTGCTGCAAGTATCTCGAATCAATGATAAATTGTAGCTCCAATTCCATGATATATATCCCTTTGTATGTTTGATGAAGGGCAGCAGGGTTGAGGGTGACGATGAAACCGATTATTAAAGCGTCCTTGGTCGCGGCAGCGATCTCCTTTTTATCGTTTGGCGCACAGGCTGCCGGACTGGGTCAGATCACTGTTCTGAGCAAGTTGGGTCAGCCGCTGGATGTCGAAATCCAGATCAATGCGACCCAGCAGGAATTACAGTCACTGACGGCTCGCGTTGCTCCACCCGACGCCTTCGCGCAAGGTGGGGTTCCGTACGCCAGCTTCGTGCCCAATGTACGGGTTGCGGTCGAAAACCGGGGTGACCGCTCGATATTGAAGCTCAGCAGCAGTGTCCAGGTCAATGAGACGATTGCCAGTCTGATCATCCAGTTGAATTGGGATGACGGGCGTGTGGCGCGAACCTATAACATCCTGCTCGATCCGCCTGATCTGGCCATTCGTCCGCCCACTCCCGTCGAGCCTGTGATAACCGTCCAGCCTGCACCGCTTCCGCCCGAGACTCCTCCGGCCCTGGCCACGGCTCCAGCCCCGGCTCCGGCTCCAGCTCCGGCTCCGGCTCCGGCTCCAGCTCCATCTCTCGCGCCGGCCCCGGCCCCGGCGCCAGCACCAGCGCCAGCACCAGCCCCCTATCAGGATCTGGGTGAGGAGCCGTCGACGCTTTCTTCGGGGCCGACTCCGGAACCTACTCCGGAACCGGCTCCGGAACCGGCTCTGGAACCGGCTCCGGAACCGGCTCTGGAACCGGCTCCGGCTCCGGTTCCTGAACCGGCCCCTGAACCGGCCCCATACCGGGACCTGGGTGATGAGCCGACGATAGTTTATTCGAGTGATGCGCCGGAACCGGAGGCCGTTCGAGAAGAAGCGGCTCCCGCACCGCGTGAAAGCCCGCCGACGCCGGTCGAGCGTGAAAGGATTGCGCCGTCGCCGATGCCGCTCCCCGCGCCGACCTATTATCCGGACGCATTGGAAGGCGACGATTACACGGTCAGGTCCGGCGATACCCTGGGAGCCATCGCCAGTCGTCGCGCGCCTGCGGATGTGTCGCTCGACCAGATGATGATGGCGCTGTATCGCACCAACCCGACGGCATTCATCAACAACAACATCAACCGGCTCAAGACCGGTGTCATTCTCAAGATGCCGTCCGGCGACGAAGCGCGCAGCAGCAGCCATGGCGATGCGCGCAGGGAGGTGAGCGTCCATACGCGCGAATTCAACGCCTGGCGTGCGCAACTGGCCGCGGAGGTTGCCGATCGTCCTGCGACTCCGATGGAGGACAGCGCCGGAAGCTCACGCAGCATCGACACGATCCCGCCGCCCGCAGAACTGGACCGCGACAAGGTGGTGATTGCTACGAACGATGGCAGCGGCGATGACGTGGCTTCCCGTCTGCAGGACACGGAAACGGATCTCGTGTCAACACAGGCGGCATTGAAAGAAGCCTCGGAAAGAATCAAGGAACTGGAGGATATCGCCAAGCTTGAGGAACAGCGCGCCGAAATTGCAAAACGAGCCGCCGAATTGAGGGATCAGGCGCTACGGGGGCAGCAGTCCACTCCGGCGCCGTCCGAGCAGACGCAAACGCCTGTAGCCGAAACAGCATCGGCTCCCACCGAACCGCCTGCCGATCCTGTGGTCGAAGAAACACCGCCGACTCCTGAACCGGCTCCGGTTGAGCCAGTCGTCACTGAGCCAGAGAGTCCGCAGCAGGCCGAGCCATCATCTTCTCCGCTTTCAGTGGACGCTTCGCAGGAGTTCGATGGCGAAGACCCGATGTGGGAAATGATACGAACCTTGTTGGGGGTCGGCGCGCTGCTCGTCATGATTCTGGGCGCTTACTTCGGCATCCGTTCCTGGCGTCAGAACAAACGCTCCGATATCGGGTTGGATACTCTTTCGCAGGAAGCGACGAGCATGTTCCCGAGTGAAGCGACTTCGATCTTTGGGGACAACGGCGGCCAGAGTGTGGATACCACCGGCAGCAGCGTCATCCATACCGATTTCAGCCAGACCGGCTTGTCGATCGACACCAACGAAGGGGTCGATCCGGTGGCCGAGGCCGACGTCTACATGGCGTATGGGCGCGACAGTCAGGCCGAGGAAATCCTCAACGACGCGCTCAAGGCCGATCCCAAGCGCGGGGCGATTTATGTCAAGCTGCTTGAAATCTATGCCCAGAGGCAGGATTTGATGTTGTTTGAAACCACGGCTTCCGAGCTTTTTTCCCGCACAGAGGGGCAGGGCCGGGATTGGGAAAAGGCGGCACAGATGGGCCGTCGGCTCGATCCCTCCAATCCGCTCTACTCGGGTAAATCGCCTGAACAGAAGGACGGCGATTTCTCAAGGTTGCCAGGACTCGAACCCGCCCTTGAAGAACCCTCCAGGCTGGATATGGGCGCGCCTCAGAGCGTTGCTCCGCCTGTCAGTTCCGGCCCGGCGCTGTCCGATCTGGATTTCGGCGCTTCGCCGGGTCCAAGCGCATTTGCCGCAACGAATACCGGGCAACTCAAAGACACTGTGGCGGCGCAGGGCAGAGTGGAAGACATATTGTCTGAGCAGCAAGTGACGGCCGAGGCCGCTTCGGGCGCGCAGAGGCAGGACAAGCCTCCAAAGAAAGCGACCGAACCCACTACGGAGGTCGATTTCCAATTTGAACCGGCTGAGGATGGAGCGCCGAAGTCTCCGGGCAGTATCGACTTCGATCTCGGCAAGTCGAAGCAGGCTTCCGAGACGGGCAAGCAGCCCATTTCCGTGACCGTGTCCAGGCCGTCGTCGAATGCCAAGGGGACTGCTTCCAGACAGCCGATCGGCGTCTCTTCCAAGAAAGCCGACAGCAGGACCGCCTCGCCCAAGGCTGCGAAAGATCTGGCCGGGCCACTCGATTTCGATATGCCTGCACAAGACCCGAACGCCTACCGCGACATGAGCGCGACGGTTGTGTTGCCGTCTGCGTTGGGGGGTGATGAGCATAGCGACGATGTGACGATGGATCTCGAAAATACCGGTTTCGATCCGAACGCGCTCGATTTCGATCTCGACCTCAATCTCAAGCCGGACACTGCCGCAGTTCCCGCCTCTCCCAGGACACGGGGCAGGCAGTCATCCGTGCCTGTCGGTGGCCCGCTCAACGCGGAAGACGCGGAAGAATTCAACATCAAGCTCGATTTGGCGAAGGCCTATGGAGAAATGGGCGATACCGAGGGCGCGCTGGAACTGCTTCGAGAGGTGGTCGACAATGGCAATGCCACGCAGAAGGCGGAAGCCAGGGCATTGATCACCACGCTGGGTTGAACTACCCCCTCTCTCCCCTAAGCGGGAGAGAGGGTGGTTTGCGTAGCCTGGATAAGCGAAGCGCCATCCAGGGATTCTGCTTCTCCGGCGCAAAGCGTCGCCGATCTGAGATATTTGCGATGCTTCGCATCGGATGCCACACCCCCCGGATGGCGCTTCGCTTATCCAGGCTACGTTCGCTGCAATGACAGGAGGGGTGTGCAGGGGATCTGGCCCGCATAGGTTGGGGTGAGCCTTGCGAACCCCAACGCTGGAGGAGAAAATAACCGCATGATATACGGGTGCGTATGGCAGATGACTTGCCCGTAGGGGAACGCTGTTATGTTGGGATTCGCTGCGCTCATCCCAACCTACGAACTACATTCGCTCCTGCAAGCGGAAGAGAGTGGCCGTAACTTATGCATGCAGGTTCAATCCTTTTTCTGTGGGCGATGGCGGCTGTTTTTGCACAACGTGCGGAAGGCTGGAGTCTTGCCGCGTTGACCGGCGCAAGCCTGATTGCGGCGCTTGTCTGCGCGCGCGCTCAGTGTGTGCGCCTGCTTGCCAGGATTCGCGTCCTCTTGCTGGCAATCGTGGTGTTGTTCGCGTGGTTTACACCAGGAGAGGCGGTTTTCATGGATTGGCCGCGTGCAAGCCCCAGCCGCGAGGGATTGTTGCTTGCGCTCACACATGGCAGCCGTCTGGCGGCGCTGGTGTGCTGGGTGGCAATCCTGCTCGGGCGCATGCCGACGGAGCGCCTCGTGAGCGGCCTTTACGCGCTTGCCCGCCCATTCGGGGTATTCGGCCTGCCGGCTGAACGTATCGCCTTGCGCCTGCTGCTCGTATTGCGCCATGCCGACGCCGCGCGCAATGACCAGGATTGGAAATCCTGGCTGAACCCGCCCGCCGCCGCTGGCGGCGAAACCGTGCGATTGATACGCGAACATCTGGGCTTTCTGGACATTGCCCTGCCGATCATGGCATGCGTTTTCCTGACGTTTTGGTGGCTGCGATGAGAATCGCGCTTGGTATCGAATATGCTGGCAACGCCTTCGAGGGCTGGCAGAGTCAGCCGCACGGGCGCACGGTACAGGATGTCGTCGAACGCGCGCTCGGGATCATCGCCGGTGAAACCGTCAGACTGCACGCCGCCGGGCGAACCGACGCCGGCGTGCATGCCACCGCGCAGGTCGCGCATTTCGACACGAAGGCGCATCGCCCCATGACGGCCTGGGTTCGGGGAGCCAATGCCTGGTTGCCGCCGGGCGTGGCAATTCGTTGGGCGGTGGAAGTCGACGAGAGCTTTCATGCCCGCTACCGCGCCCGCGAGCGCAGCTACCGCTACCTGCTCCATGACACGCCGGTGCGACCGGCGATATTGTCCGGGCGGATGGGCTGGTTTCATCTGCCGCTCGACGTGGAGAAAATGGCTGCTGCGGCTGCACTGGTATGCGGTGAACACGATTTTTCTTCCTTCCGCGCTACGTCCTGTCAGGCTAAAACGCCCGTGCGGACCCTGTCCGGGGCGCATGTGAGGCGCGAAGGCGGCATCATCCTGTTCGACTTCAGCGCCAACGGCTTCCTGCATCACATGGTTCGCAATCTCGTCGGCGCGCTGGTCGTCGTCGGCAAGGGCGAGCGAGCGCCGCAATGGCTCGGCGAACTGCTCAGGAGCCGCGAGCGGGCGAAGGGCGCGCCGACTTTTGCGCCGGACGGACTCTATCTCTGCGGGGTCTCGTATCCGTCACACTGGCTGTTGCCCGAAGGAGGGCGTATCATAACGAGACCTTTTTTCGTCATGACCTGAATGCTGCGTACCCGGATCAAGATTTGCGGTCTCACCCGGCCACAGGATGTCATTGCTGCGCTCGAGGCAGGAGTCGATGCAGTCGGTTTCGTGTTCTATCCGCCCAGTCCGCGCAGTATTCCGTTCGAGCGGGCTGCCGAACTGGCAGGACTGCTGCCGCCTTTTGTTGCGGCAGTGGGGCTGTTCGTCGACCCGCAGCCGGAATTCGTGGCCGAGGCATTGCGCCGTGTGCCCCTGCAATGGCTCCAGTTCCACGGCGACGAGAGCGATGGCGAGTGTGCGGCCTTGTCCGTGATTCCCGGCTCCGATCGCCGTCTGCCCTGGATCAAGGCGGCCCGGATGCGCCAGGGGATTGATCTGTTAAAATTCTCCGCCTCTCATCCCGGAGCTTGCGGTTTGTTGCTCGATACCTTCGTCGAAGGGTACGGCGGTGGAGGCAGGACGTTCGACTGGTCGTTGATCCCTCCGGGGATAGGGCGTCCACTGGTGCTCTCAGGCGGGCTCGATCCCGGCAATGTGGCTGATGCCGTTCGCATCGTGCGACCCTGGGCGGTTGACGTGTCGAGCGGGGTGGAAGTGGCAAAGGGAATCAAGGACGCAGCGAAAATCGCCGCGTTTGTCGCAGGAGCTCGCAGCGCCGATGGCTGATATGCAAAAACAGTACTCTCTTCCTGATGCACAGGGCCACTTCGGTCCGTATGGCGGTGTCTTCGTCGCCGAGACGCTCATGCCTGCGCTGGAAGAGTTGCGCGTGGCGTTCGATGCGTGCCGCAAGGATGCCTCCTTCATTGCCGAGTTTGAGCATGAGCTTAGGCATTACGTCGGACGGCCAAGCCCGATCTACCACGCCCGGCGGCTTTCCGAAAAACTGGGTGGGGCGCAGATCCTCCTGAAACGCGAAGATCTCAATCACACGGGCGCGCACAAGGTCAACAATTGCATCGGGCAGGCGCTGCTCGCCAGACGCATGGGCAAACCCAGGGTGATTGCCGAGACCGGTGCGGGGCAGCACGGCGTTGCGACGGCCACCGTGGCAGCCCGCTACGGCTTCAAGTGTGTGGTCTACATGGGTACCGACGACGTGGCGCGACAGGCGGCCAACGTCTATCGCATGAAGCTTCTTGGGGCAACCGTGGTGCCGGTGGAATCCGGCTCGAAGACGCTCAAGGACGCGCTCAACGAGGCCATGCGCGATTGGGTGACGAACGTCACCGACACGTTCTACATCATCGGCACGGTGGCCGGGCCGCATCCCTATCCGATGATCGTGCGCGATTTCCAGACGGTGATCGGCAGGGAGTGCCTGACACAAATGACGGAGACCTTCGGGTGTCAGCCCGATAGTGTGATTGCCTGCGTGGGCGGCGGCTCCAATGCGATAGGCGTTTTCCATCCCTACATTCCCTTCGAGGACGTGCGTCTGGTGGGGGTCGAGGCAGCCGGAGAGGGAATCGAAACCGGCCGTCACGCTGCGCCGCTCACGGCCAACGCAAGCGTTGGCGTTCTGCATGGCAACCGCACTTACCTGATGCAGGACGGGGACGGGCAGATCAGCGAGACCCATTCCATTTCCGCCGGACTCGATTATCCGGGCGTGGGGCCTGAACATGCGTGGCTGAAGGACAGTGGCCGCGTCGAATACGTGGCGGCAACCGATGCCGAGGCGCTCGATGCGTTCCACGCGCTTTGCCGTTACGAGGGCATCATTCCGGCGCTGGAGGCTTCGCACGCCCTGGCGCAGGCCATGAAGATTGCGCCCACGCTCGCCCGCGATAAACTCCTGCTGGTCTGCCTCTCCGGGCGCGGCGACAAGGATATGCATACCGTGGCCGAGCGTTCAGGCATTCAGTTTTAAGATTTTTTGTGCCTGTCAGGGATTTTATGTCCAGAATTCAAACCACTTTTCAGCAATTGCAGGCCGCAGGGCGCAAGGCGCTGATTCCTTTCATCACGGTGGGCGATCCCGATGCGGAACTGACCGTGCCGCTGATGATCTCGCTCGTTACGGGCGGGGCCGACATCATCGAGCTCGGTGTGCCGTTCTCCGATCCGATGGCCGATGGGCCGGTCATCCAGCGTTCCTCGGAGCGAGCGTTGACCAAAGGTATGAGCCTTGCCCGTGTGCTCGACATCGTTCGTGTTTTCCGCACAATCGATGCGGTGACTCCGGTCGTGCTGATGGGCTACGCCAATCCCATCGAGGCGATGGGCGCTGCTGCTTTTACCGATGCGGCCAGACAGGTGGGCGTCGATGGCGTGCTGGTGGTCGATTATCCGCCCGAGGAATGCGTGGAATTCACTGCGGGCCTGCGCGCGGCCGGGCTGGATCAGATTTTCCTGGTTGCGCCGACCTCTTCCGAGCAGCGTTTCCGGGATGTCGCCCAGGCGGGCAGCGGCTATCTCTATTACGTCTCCCTCAAGGGCGTGACCGGCGCGGCGCGTCTGGACTTCGACGAAATCGCCTGCCGCATTCCGCGCATCCGCGCGGTGGCGGGAATGCCGGTGGGCGTGGGTTTTGGCATCCGCGATGCCGAAACTGCGAAAAGAATCGGCGCAGTGGCCGACGCAGTGGTCATCGGCAGCCGCATCGTCCAGGAAATCGAAGCGAGTCCGCGTGAGCAGGCTTGCGTCAATGTTGAAACATTCGTGCGCGAAGTTCGCGTTGCGCTCGATGAGCTTGTCGGAGCACATCCATGAGTTGGCTACAAAAACTGCTCCCGCCCCGGATCAAGCGCGACGAAGGCACGGTGCGCAACAAGTCGATCCCGGAGGGGCTGTGGGTCAAATGTCCGGCCTGTGCGGAGCCGCTCTATCACTCCGACCTTGAAGGCAACCTGCATGTTTGCCCCAAGTGCGGGCATCACCTGCGCATCGCCGCCCGCGTTCGGCTCGATCTGCTGCTCGATGCCGAAGGCCGTCTCGAAGTCGGCAATGAAGTGGCTCCCGTCGATTCGCTCAAGTTCAAGGATTCGCGCAAATATACGGAGCGCCTGTCGGCAGCGGCGAAGGAGACGGACGAAACCGAGGCGCTGCTGGTCATGCGGGGCGCGGTGCTCGGTGTGCCGCTGGTCGTGGCCTGTTTTGAATTCGATTTTCTCGGTGGTTCGATGGGTTCGGTGGTCGGGGAGCGTTTCGTGCGGGGCGTTCGCGTCGCGCTCGATCAGCGCCTGCCTTTCATCTGCATCACGGCGACCGGCGGAGCGAGGATGCAGGAAGGCTTGTTCTCGTTGATGCAGATGGCCAAAACCACGGCGGCAATCACCCAGCTCACCCAGCAAGGGCTGCCGTTCATCTCGGTGCTCACCGATCCGACGATGGGGGGCGTGTCGGCGAGTTTTGCCTTTATGGGCGACGTGGTGATTGCCGAACCCGGCGCGTTGATCGGCTTTGCCGGCCCAAGGGTGATCGAGCAGACCGTGCGTGAAACGCTGCCGGAGGGTTTTCAGCGTTCCGAGTTTCTGCTCGAAAAAGGCGCGATCGACATGATCGTCGACCGTCGGCAATTGCGCGAACGTCTGGCCGAGCTTCTCAATCTTCTCAATCGGCATCCGCCCGTTCATGCCTGATCCGCGAGACCGTGGATTGCCGGTCGCGCTGGCCGATTGGCTCGAACTGCTCGAAGCCCGACACGGCATGTCCATTTGCCTCGGACTGGAGCGTGTCTCGGAAGTGCTCGCCGCGCTTGGCTCCGGCTCCGACGCAGTGGTGATCAGTGTGGGCGGCACCAACGGCAAGGGTTCGATTTGCGCCATGCTCGAAGCCATCCTGCTCGCCGAAGGGTATCGCGTCGGCTGCTACACCTCGCCCCACTTGTTGCGCTACAACGAGCGCGTGCGCATCGACGGCATCGAGGTTGGCGACGAGGCGCTGGCCGCCGCCTTTGCCGATGTCGAGGCGGTGCGCGGAAATACACCGCTCACCTATTTCGAGCATGGCACGCTGGCGGCGTGGAGGGTATTTTGCGCGCAGCGGCTCGATGTCATCATCCTCGAAGTCGGACTGGGCGGGCGGCTCGACGCGGTCAACGCCATTGATGCCGATTGCGCCGTCGTTTCCGGGGTGGCGGTGGATCATGTGGATCATCTCGGCGATACGCGCGAGGCCATCGGTTTCGAGAAAGCGGGCATTTTTCGCGCCGGATGTCCGGCGATCTGCGGCGATCCCGATCCGCCGCGAAGCCTCATCGAGCATGCACGGACGATTGCCGCGGAACTTTGGGTTTGCGGGCGCGATTTCGGTTTCGACGGCGACCGCCAACAATGGCGTTACTGGCGAAAGGAGACACCGACATCCGGCTGCCACGATGGTATTTCGATCCATCGCAGCGGGCTGGCTCACCCGGCCTTGCGCGGTGCAAGCCAGCTTTTCAATGCGGCCTCGGCAATGACCGCGCTCGATGCCTTGCAGGCGCGCATTCCGGTATCCATGCAGGCGATCCGGCAGGGTTTGATGCGAGTTGAACTGCGTGGGCGTTTCCAGGTGTTGCCGGGGCAACCCCAGGTCGTGCTCGATGTGGCCCACAATCCGCAGGCGGCGAACGTGCTGGCTGAAAATCTCGGAGAGATGGGCTTTGCCCCCACAACCTGGGCGATCTTCGGCATGCTCGCCGACAAGGACGTGGAAGGCGTACTGATGCGCATGGACGCGCGAGTCGACCACTGGCTGCCCTGTACCCTGTCCGGCCCCAGGGGACTCGAAGCCGGGGCGTTGATCGATCGTATGCGCGCGGCAGGCGTAAAAGAGAGCAAAATCGCGGAAGGTTTTGCGACGCCTGCCAAGGCATTTGCGCGTGCACGGGAATGTGCGGCTGTCAATGATAGAATTGTGACGTTTGGTTCTTTCCTGACCGTGGCTGATGTATTGGCGGAAATACAGAGCCGCCGCTGATGCGCGATACACCAAAGGGGTTTCAAGGTGAGTGATTTTCCAGCAAACGAGATAGACGACCTCGAAATCAAGAAACGTGCGCGCCGCCGCCTCGTGGGAGCGACTGTCCTGGCCCTGCTGGCGGTGATCGTGTTGCCGCAGTTGGTCAAGGACGATGAAACGCCGCGCACCGAGTCCGATATCCAGGTTTCCATCCCCGAACCGGGTGAATTTGAATCGTCCCAGGCTGAGCCGGGAAATGCTCAGGACTCTGCCAGGATCGACATCGAGCCGGATGCTGCTTCGGGCGAGTCCGGGTTGGCCGACGACCTGCCTCCGCTATTGTCCGACGACGTTCCGCCGCTATTGACTGGCGACAATGCCTCGCCTGAGCCGCTCCCAACGCCGACTCCGCCCTCGCCCTCGCCCTCGCCCTCGCCCTCGCCCCCGGAACAGACTGTTTCAACTGCATCTGCCGCCAAACCGCCCGTGGAGCCTCGGCGCGGGCCATCGCGTGATACGGCAAAAGAAGCCGAGGCCGCGCGCGCGCTTGCCTTGCTCGATGGCGCTGCTGCCGCAAAGGAGGCGGATCGAGGCGGAAAAACGCCTGGAACCAGAACGCAAGGCCAGGTCTTTGTCCAGGTCGCCGCGTTCAGTAACGCAGGCAGGGCTGCCAAACAGGCGGAAGAATTGCAAAAGCAGGGGTTTGACGCTTACGCCGAAAAGGCTGGCAAGGTAACGCGGGTTCGCATCGGTCCGCTGTCCCGGAGCGAAGGAGAGCAGGTCGTGGCTCGTCTGAAGGCTCAGGGGCGCAGTGCGGTGTTGTCGTCGAAATGAGGTTGGGCGCTGAACGCTGAATGCTGAATTCCGGCGATGACGATTTTTGATTACGCATTCCTGTCCATTCTTGGGCTGTCGGCCGGGTTGGGATTATGGCGGGGGCTGGTGGGCGAAATCCTGGGGCTGGCGGCCTTGGTTCTGGCCCTGATCGTGGCGAGCCGTTATGCCGATGTTGCGGCGCTCCAGTTTGAAAACACGATTGCCGACCCGCGCGGGCGCATGGCTGCGGCGTTTGCGTTGATTCTTTTTGCCGTATTGTTGCTGGTGTCGCTGGTAAAACTGTTTTTGCGACGTCTGCTGCGTGCCGCAGGACTGGGCGCAACGGACAGGTTTTTTGGGGCCGCGTTCGGGCTCGTGCGTGGTCTGGTGATTGCCCTGATCGTGGTCTGGATCGGCGGTCTGATCGGCATGTCGCGCGAATCGTGGTGGGAGCAGGCGTTGTTCGCGCCGCCGCTGGAACAGGCGGTGAACAGGGTCGAATTGTGGCTGCCGGATGTCGACTCGGTAGCCGAGGGTATTCGTTTCAGATAGGATGGTGTTTCATGTGCGGAATTCTCGGAGTCGTGGCGGCTTCTCCGGTCAACCAGTTGCTCTATGACGGACTGTTGGTGTTGCAACATCGCGGGCAGGATGCGGCAGGCATTGCCACAGCGAAGGACGATCGCTTTTTCATGCACAAGGTGCCAGGGCTGGTGCGCGATGTCTTTCGCACCCGCAACATGCGAACCCTTGCAGGAAACTGGGGAATCGGACATGTGCGTTACCCCACGGCGGGTTCGGCGTCCAACATCGCCGAGGCACAACCCTTCTACGTCAATTCGCCCTTCGGAATCCTCCTGGCGCATAACGGGAACCTGACCAATTCGGTGGCGCTCAGGCGCGAGATGTTTCTCTCCGACCGTCGCCACATCAATACCACTTCGGACTCCGAAGTGTTGCTCAACGTGTTGGCGCATGAGTTGGAAGACGCGGCCAGCGGCCCCAGGCTCGACGAGGCGGCGATATTTCGCGCCGTGGCGGGCGTGCATCGGCGTTGCCGGGGCGCTTACGCAGCCGTGGCGATGATCGCGGGTTATGGTTTGCTGGCCTTTCGTGATCCTTACGGCATCCGCCCCCTGGTGATCGGCAGAAATGAGTTGTCCGACGGCAGGACCGAATGGCTGGTTGCCTCCGAGTCCGTCGCGCTTGATGCCCTGGGTTTCAAGCTCCTGCGCGACCTCGCGCCGGGCGAGGCGGTGTTGATCGACACGGAAGGCAACTTCCATAGCCGTGAGTGCGCCACGGGAACCGTGGTCGCGCCCTGCATATTCGAGTACGTCTATCTCGCAAGGCCCGATTCCATCATGGACGGCGTATCGGTCTATGAAGCGCGCCTGAAGATGGGCGAACTTCTCGCCGAGAAAATGAAGCGCGTCATGCCGCATGCGGGTATCGACGTCGTGATCCCGATTCCCGATTCGAGTCGCCCCTCGGCGCAGGAAATGGCGCTGCGATTGGGGCTGCCGTACCGTGAGGGGTTCGTCAAGAACCGCTACATCGGTCGAACCTTCATCATGCCGGGGCAGTCCAGGCGCAAGAAATCCGTGCGCCAGAAGCTCAATACCATCCACCAGGAATTCAGGGGCAAGAGCGTGCTGCTGGTCGACGATTCCATCGTGCGCGGCACGACCAGCAAGGAAATCATCAACATGGCGCGCGAAGCGGGCGCGGCCAGGGTGTACATAGCTTCCGCCGCGCCGCCGGTTCGTTACGCGAATGTTTACGGCATCGACATGCCCACGCGCGGCGAACTCATCGCCAATGAGCGCAACGAAGACGAAATTGCCCGAGAGATCGGCGCGGACGGCCTGCTTTACCAGGATCTCGACGACCTCAAGGCATCCGTGCGCGCGATCAACCCCGCGCTTCAGTTTTTCGAGACATCCTGCTTCGATGGCTGCTACATCACCGGCGACATCACCGCCGAGTATCTTTCCAGGGTGGAAAACCAGGGAGGTTACGAGGATTTCGGCGTGGCGACCGAGATTGGGGAGGGCGGATGTCAGCTCGACCTCAACCTGATCGACCAGGAAGAACGCTGAGATTTATCCGGTTCCCCGCCGAGAGGGTCGGCTTTTGCGAGCCGACGATCCACATTCGTAAAAAATATTCTTTGAAGATATTCACAAACACATGATCATTGGGGTACACTCCCGATTATTCCGTATCGCTTGAACGGGGATGCGCAATGAAAGCGTTTGTGGAGCCGCAGTCTCCTCCGAATAAGCCTCCCTCTTGAGGAAGGTGGCGCGCCGAAGGCGTGACGGAGGGAGTAAGCGACTCAATGCTTTGCATCGAACCCGGCTTCGTTGGAAGTTGCAGTGGCCTTTTACGCCGGAAAGTTTGAGACAAGGCGGAAGTGTTCAGGGAGGGAGGTTCAGATAATGACACTGGGGTACAAAACCTACTACCGAAGGTTGATTGCTGGTTCCATGTTCATTCTGGGAGTTTTTTTCCTGTGGATTCTTGCCCAGACGCCTGGTCTGGCGGACGCCGGCAATGCGTTTCTCCTGACGATCACCCAGGGCATCTGGCTTGGGGCGTCCATGCCGGGAATCCTGTTGTGCGTCATGGCTTCGTCCTGTCTGATGGGCTACGGACTGTTTGTGCGCAAGAGGTATGCCCTCACGTTGTTCTGGAGCGGGTTTGCCTTGTACTTCCTGGCCGGAATGATGGGGTTGGGTACGCGCTACTGAGCGAAACGACGAATTGGCATATGGTTTTCGTGGGCCGGTTCACGTCAGATGCTGAAATGCGAAATACGCTCTCGTAGCGTGCGCGCCAGTTGTTCCAATCCTGACGCGCATTGCGCCGATTCTTTCGCAACCTGACTGTTCTGATCGGCCATCGCGGTGATCTTTTCGACGTTGTGGGATATTTCGGTGATGGCTCCCGACTGCTCCGTGAGTGCATGCGAAATCGTGGTCACCGCTGTGGCGACCTGATGGGCGCTCTGGCGGATGCTGGTCATGCTTCCGCCAGCCTGTTCGGCATAGGAAACCCCTTCTTCGACCTGACGCACCCCTGCTTCCATGTTGGTGACGGCATTGGTCGTGCCGTCGAGGATGCGGCGGATCAGGCCGCTGATTTCCTGCGTCGAGCCCGAAGTGCGCTCGGCGAGTTTTCTCACCTCGTCGGCGACGACGGCAAAGCCGCGCCCCTGTTCTCCGGCGCGCGCCGCTTCGATTGCTGCGTTTAGCGCCAACAGATTGGTTTGATCGGCAATCTCGCGGATGACATCGACGATCCTGGAGATGGCCTGGGATTCCTGCCCCAACGCGCGGACGGTATCGGAGGCGGTGCGCACGGTGTCGGCAATGCGCGTCATGCTGTCCGTAGCCTGCTGGATGACCTCGGCGCCTTCGCTGGAGACGTGATCGGAGTCGATCGAAGTCTGGGTCGCATTCTGGGCGCTGTCGGAGATATGGACGATATTGGCGTTCATTTCCTCGATGCTGGAGGCCATCGCCAGGGCGGAACCGCTTTGTTCTGCCGATTGCCTGGCAACTTCATTGGCGGTGTTGAGCAGTTGTTCGGAACTGTCGGCCAGTTGCAGCGCCGCATTCTGGATGTCGCTCAAGGCGGAACGTATCTTCTCGGCCATGACACGGGTGGCTGTCAGGAGTTGTCCCACTTCGTCGCTGGCGCATTCCGGAATCGCAACCGTCAAATGGCCCTCGGCAATCTGTTCCATCGCAGAAA
This sequence comes from Betaproteobacteria bacterium, assembly GCA_009776435.1. Classification (GTDB taxonomy): domain Bacteria; phylum Pseudomonadota; class Gammaproteobacteria; order Burkholderiales; family Rhodocyclaceae; genus WRNU01. The sequence continues at coordinate 19,346 of WRNU01000013.1, forward strand.
TGGCTTCCTTCAGCGGCTGCGAAACCCAGCGCCGGGAAGAGACGAAGACGATGGTGGACAACAGCGCACACAGGGCAATGGCGCCGACAATCAGGCTGTTGCGCGTAAACAGGGCGTCGGAGGCCAGGTCGTCGTGATGAAGGACGGAGACGACAACCCAGTTCCATTGCGGGAAGAATTCGAACACCGCGACTTTTTCGCGCGGCTCAGTCTCGCCGATGGCAGAATCGGTGTACCAATATGTCAATGTGCCGCTTTTCTGCTCGATGATGGTACGGATATAGGGGAGTCCCCTGGGGTCTTTTTCGTCGTAGAGGTTTTTTCCCGCCAGCGTCGGATGGACAACCATTGTGCCCGGATTGTTTCCTGCGTCGACAACATACACGTAGCCGTTCTGGCCTGGCTTGATTTCAAGGATTTTCTGCCGCAACAATTCCAGTTCGGAGGTGAAATCCCGACCGACGAAAAGCGCGGCGATGACATTGCCTGAAGCATCCTGGATCGGCTGGTAATGGGTGATGTAATCGCGATTGAAAAGGTTTGCCTTGCCGATGTAGGTCTGGTTCGCCAGCAGCGCAGTGCGGGCGGGGTGGTTGCGGTCGAGTCGGGTGCCGATGGCGCGTTGGCCGCTTCCGTCTTTGAGCGAGGTGCTGATACGGACGAAATCGTCGCCATCGCGCACGAAAACGGTGGCGACGGCACTGCTCATCGCAGTGAAACGGTCGACGACGGAAAAATTCAGATTCAGCGTCTCACCTCCTGCCCTGAGCACAGGCGTTTGGGTGCCGTTGATGGTGACATTCTCTGTCGTATCGAGCGTGTAACGGGGAGGCAGTAGTTCTTTCAGGATGTTGCCCGTGCGGGTAACGTTCTTTTCTACGGTTTCGTCGTAGATCTGGATCATGTTCAGTGCCTGATGATTGATCTGACGGACCGTTGTGATGCTGTGTTCGACAACGATCCCCGTCACCGATGCCGTCAGCCAGACGATGGCAATGGTGAGCAGCGTGATCAGCGCAATGGACTGGACGATGTTGAGTTTGAGCGCGATCGGCCAGTTTTTGAAGGATGTCTTCAGTTTCATGGGATTTTCTCTCGGCGTTGACTTCGGTACAAAAGCACTTTCCACGCAACGCAAAAAATCCCGTGCAGCGGGTGCAAGTGCAAACGCTGAACGACAAATCGCCTGCCGTGAAAATTCAGCTTGGATTTTCTCTTTTCGAGTATTCGCGGGTGAGTTTTATCACAGTGAATATTGCTTCAGTGAGCAATACGTCATGACACGCCGGTTCCGATATCGACATGTTATGCGTGACAGGCATAAATGCCTGCTTTGGCGATAAGGGCAATCCGTGTCGAATCAGGAGGCAGCGTGCATGTCGGAGTGTGCGCTGAACTCGGTTCCGTCGAAAGCCAGCCAGGCAGCGCAGTCGTCCCAGTCTGGGAGCACGTAGCGTTCGCAGCGATGGCCGTCTATCAGGTAGGTATGGCGCGCCGGACGATGGGTGTGGCCGTGGACGAGCGTGGGATAGGAGTGGGAACGCAACAGGCTGGTGACTGCGTCGGAGTTGACATCCATGATTTCCGCTTTTTTTCCGTGTTTGGCGGCCTCGCTCTGGATGCGCAGTTGTTCGATGAGATTGCGTCGCACCTCCAGCGGCTGGGCAAGAAATCCGGCTTGCCATTCACGATTGCGTACCTGTTGGCGAAAAGCCTGGTACTCGTGGTCGTCGATACAGAGCGCATCGCCATGAGAAAGCAGCAGTGTTCGCCCGTTGAAACGGATCGAGGCCATATCGGCGAGGATCTGCGCGCCGCTGGCATGGGTAAAGCCTTGTCCGACGAGAAAATCACGGTTGCCTGGCATGAAATAAACGGCAATCCCGGCCGCGACGGTCGCATGCAGGGCTTCGCATATAGTTTGATTGAAGGCTGAACCGGCATCGTCGTCGCCGGCCCAGTATTCAAATAGGTCGCCGAGAATGAAGATAGTGGCCGCCTGCCGTGCCGGTCCGGAGAGAAAATCGAAGAAGGCGGCGGTGGTTTGCGGGCGTTTATCGGCCAGATGCAGGTCGGCCACGAACAGGGCCGGCAGTTTCGGCGCGACGACGATTTCCATTATCCTCATTGGCACTGGGGCATCGCCTGACATGGACTCAGATGATTTCGGCACGTTCGACAACAACGTCTTCTTTTGGAACATCTTGATGAAAGCCCTTGGTTCCGGTGGCAACCTTGCGGATTTTGTCGACGACATCCAAACCATCGCTGACATGGCCGAATACACAATACCCCCAGCTTTGCGGGTTGGGGGCGCGGAAGTCGAGAAACTCGTTATCAACGACGTTGATGAAGAACTGCGCAGTCGCGGAATGCGGGTCGTTGGTACGAGCCATGGCGACGGCTCCGCGCGTGTTCTTGAGTCCGTTATCGGCTTCGTTCCCGATGGGGTCACGGGTCGGTTTCTCTTCCATTCCCGGCCCGAAACCGCCGCCCTGGATCATGAAACCGTCGATTACGCGGTGAAATACGGTGTTGTCGTAGTGACCGGAGGTAACGTAGCCAAGGAAGTTCTCGACCGTGGCAGGGGCCTTGTCCGCGTCGAGCTCAATCGTGATGACGCCGTGATTGGTGTGAAGTTTGATGGCCATGTGCGGCTCCTCGGGGTTATCGGGATTTGTTCTGCCTGGTTGTAGCGGCCCCTTTGCCCTTGGCCGGGGCATTCTCGGGCGCATCTTCCAGGACGCGGGCCGATTCGATAACGATCAGATCGATCGGGACGTTTGCGTGCATGCCCTGGGAGTGGGTCGGACGGTTCTCGATTTTCTGTACGACATCCATGCCCTTGACGACCTTGCCGAATACGGCGTAACCCCAGTTTTTCGAGTCGCGATAGTTCAGGAATTCGTTATTGACGACGTTGATGAAAAACTGCGCTCTTGCGGAATGCGGCTCGTTGGTGCGAGCCATTGCCACGGTTCCGGCTTCGTTCATGAGGCCGTTGGCGGCTTCGTTTTCAATGGGCGCGCGGGTCGATTTTTCAGCAAACGTATCATCCATGCCGCCGCCCTGAATCATGAAGCCCTTGATGACACGGTGGAAAATCGTGCCGTCGTAGTGGCCGCTCTGGACGTATTGCAGGAAGTTGTCGACCGTCTTGGGGGCAAGTTCGGCGTTGAGTTCAAGCACGATTTCCCCAAGATTGGTCTTGAGTTCAACTTGCGGCCCGGCGGCGTGTGCGACGAGGGCGCAGAGGCCGCAGACCAGGGAAACAAGGAATTGTCGAATCATGAAAAGCTCCAGGAGGCTGAGAAGGTTTTACGGCAGGGAAGGGGCTCGTCAGAGAACGGCTGTATTGTCGTGCTATACTACAAAAATAACTCCAGACAGCGCAGGATTCTAGCAACAACTCTCCCACGCTCAAAACGAAAATACATTTTGCCGCTCTCCGTGCCGGGTTGCGGCGCCTCCCCACAGGGTTCGCATGCTCACGATCTATAACTCGTTTACTCGCAGCAAAGAAGTCTTTCGTCCCATAGAATCAGGCCGTGTCGGGGTATACGTCTGTGGTATGACGGTGTATGACTACTGCCACCTTGGGCATGCGCGGGTGATGGTGGTCTTCGACATGGTGGTGCGCTGGTTGCGGGCGAACGGCTATGAGGTGTGTTATGTACGCAACATTACCGACATCGACGACAAGATCATTCGTCGGGCGCGGGAGAACGGCGAGTCGATCCGCGCCCTGACGGATCGTTTCATTGCGGCAATGCATGAGGATGCGGATGCTCTCGGGGTGCTACGCCCGGATTTCGAGCCGAGGGCGACCGAATACGTCGCCGACATGCAGTCGCTGATCTCGAAATTGCATGAAAAGGAATTGGCTTACGTTGCCGCCAATGGCGATGTGTGCTTTGCCGTGCGCCGTTTTCCGGGCTATGGCCGCTTGTCGGGCAAGTCGGTGGATGAATTGCGCGCAGGCGTTCGGGTAGGCGTTGTCGACGACAAGAACGATCCGCTCGATTTCGTGCTCTGGAAGCAGGCCAAGGATGACGAGTCCGAGGAGGCAAGATGGGATTCGCCCTGGGGGTGCGGGCGGCCGGGCTGGCATATCGAGTGTTCGGCGATGAGTTCGAGACTACTCGGCAGGCATTTCGATATACACGGCGGCGGGCAGGACCTCCAGTTTCCGCACCATGAGAATGAAATCGCCCAATCCGAGGGGGCGCATGGCTCACGCTTCGTCAACGTCTGGATGCACAACGGGTTCGTGCGCGTCGACGATGAAAAAATGTCGAAGTCACTTGGGAATTTTTCCACGATCCGGGATGTGCTAAACAAGTATGATCCTGAAGTTGTCCGCTTTTTCATGCTGCGCTCGCACTATCGCGGCCCGCTCAATTATTCCGACGTGCACCTCGACGACGCCCGCCAGGCGCTCACGCGGTTGTACAAGGCGGTCAGGGCGGTATCGGTTCGGGAAACGCCTGAAATCGACTGGACGAACATTTGGGGGGAACGTTTTCGTGCAGCGATGGACGAAGACTTCAATACTGTAGAAGCACTGGCGGGACTCTTCGATCTGGCCAACGAAGCCAATCGCACTGGAGACATCGGGCTTGCGGGACAGATTCGTGCACTGGCGCAGGTGTTGGGGCTGCTTGGGCGCGAGACAGATGAGTTTCTTCAGTCCGAAACCGGAGGTGAAGCTTCAGGGTTGGATGTTGCTGCGATCGAAGCGCGTATCGCCGCTCGTGCGGCAGCCAGGAAAGCGCGCGATTTTGCCGAGGCGGATCGTTTGCGCGCTGAATTGCTTGCCAATGGTATTGTTCTCGAGGACGATTCCCAGGGAACGAATTGGCGGCGCGTCTGAAGGAGGAACGAATCAGGGATATACGGTGTTGTTTGCCTGGGTGGAGGAGAAGTTCGGGCAAGGTGTGTCGTGACCGGGGGCTTTTCTTCGGTTCGTTGAGTGGTGTTTTTTTGGGTAGGAAAAACAATGAGAGAGAAAGACATTTGCCGGATCGCGGTGTTCTACGATGGCGCTTACTTTTTCAAGGTCAGCAGCTATTATGTGTATCAACATGAACGGCGTGCGCGTTTATCGTTTCGTGGGGTACATGATTTCATCATTTCCGAAATCGCACAGCGTGAGGGGATTTCGCCCAGTCGTTGCCAGATTGTGGATGCGGCATATTTTCAGGGGCGCTTGACGGCGCAGCAGGCGGCGGACCAGGATCGTCTGTTTTCCGACCGCGTTTTCGAGGATGCCCTGACTCGCGCCGACATCGCGTTGTACCAGCAGCATCTTGCGTTTCGTCCTGACGGCACCTTCGAGGAAAAGCGTATTGATGTCTGGTTGGCGCTCGAAGCCTACGAGATGACCAGTCTCAAGAATTACGATGTTTGCGTACTCATCACGGGGGACGGCGATTTCGTGCCGCTCGTGCGCAAGCTCAATACGCTGGGCGCGCGGGTGATGCTGTTGGGCTGGGAGTTCGAGTACGAGCGTGAAGACGGGCGCACGATGCGCACACAGGTCTCCACCGGCCTCATCGACCGTGTCAATTATCCGGTGCTGATGAAACCCCTGATTGATGATCGCGCCCGGCGGCACGACCCTCTGATCGACAGTCTGTTTCTGCCGCAAAGCACTCAGGGCGAATGGGAGTGGCGTTCTCCGCACCGCGAGAACGGTCATCGCACGCTACCGGCGGATTTTGTCGAAGGCGTCGAGTGTCAGGGGACGATCGTCAATCTCATTGCCGGCAAGGGTTATGGTTTCATCAAGCCCGCAGCGGGGAGCGACAATTATTTCTTCCACGCCAGCGACCTGATCGACATCGGCATCGACGGTCTGCGTTACGACGACAAGGTGTTGTTCGTGACCGCGCGCGGCGAAAAGGGCATCGTTGCCAAGAACGTCCGTTTGAGTCCGGATCATGATGACGATGATGAGGAGGACTACGACAGCGACGACGATTGCGATGATATGGAGGAGCACGACGCAATACCTGCGCGTGCCTGAACGTATCCCCTCTCCCGCGCAAGCGGGAGAGAGGGAAGAATGACGTTTCCGGTACGGGCCGAACAGGCGATGTAAACGCGACAGAACGTATCTTTCATCCCGTTGGATGTGAGATACGTTCTGTCGCACTGACCTCTGCGCGGACTACGTGGAGACGTGTCCGCTCAACCCGAAAAACGCTAGGTTTTGAACTGCATCAGGTTGCTGACAACCGCTTCAGCCAACTGGTTGAGCTCCTGCATGTCGCCAGTGGTCTTTTCCGCTGCTGCATTGCTTTCGTCTGCCATCTGGGAGATGCTTTCCACATGTTTGGAAATGTCCTGACAGGCTTGGCTTTGTTCTCTCAGGGCATTGGATATTTCTGTTACCGCATCGGAAACCTGGTGGGATTCCTTCCGGATCACGGCAATCCGCTCTCCGGCAGTCTTCGCCAGGGCTTGCCCTGATTCCACCTGGGTGACGACGTGATCCATCTCGCTCACGGCCTCCTTGGCAGAGACCTGGATCTTGCCAATCATGGTGCTGATGTCGCCGGTCGATTGAGCGGTGCGCTCGGCCAGTTTGCGCACCTCGTCGGCCACTACCGCGAAGCCGCGTCCCTGCTCGCCTGCCCGCGCCGCCTCGATGGCCGCGTTCAAGGCCAGCAGGTTGGTCTGGTCGGCCACTTCCTTGATGACCTGCACCACTGAGGTAATTTGCTGGGATTCTTCACCCAGTTTTTTGATGACATCGGAAGCCTGTGCGACGGTTTCGGCTATCTCGATCATTTCCTTTACGGTGCGTTCGATGATCTGTCCGCCTTCTTCCAGGTTTTTGCCCGCCTGATGCGTCATGGTCTGAACCTCGCTTGCGCTCTCCGTGACGGTGTTGATGGAAACGGTCATCTCCTCGATCGAGGCGGCCGCTGCCGAGGTGGAACTGCTCTGACTGGAAGAACTGTTTGCAACCTGCGCGATGGTGTCGTTGAGCGCCACCACCGCGCCGTTGGCGGCGCCGACCCGTTGGTTGATGTTCTGGAAGGCGCTTTGAAGCCGGGCCATCATCGCGTTGAAGGCTTTGACCATTTCGCCGACTTCGTCGCTCGATTGGTAATCTACCCGATATTGCAGATTGCTTTCCCGCTCGACGCCTATCACCGTATCGCGCGTTTTTTCGATCGGACCGACGATCGATCTCTGGATAACGATGCCCAGCAACAGCACGCCCGCCACGGCCAGCAGCGAAATGACGATCTGGACGTTGCGAATGGATTGCGCGTTTTTTTCGTTATTCAGGGCGATTTCCTGATCCTGATCGGCGATCAGATCGCTGATTTCTCCAAGAGTGCTGGTGATCGTGTTGGTTCTGTCCCGAAATTGCGGGCCTGTTCTGCTGGCTTCGATGAAAAAGCTCTGGAGTTTCTCCGGCGTGGGGTTATTCAGCGCCGTTTCCATCGAGCGGGTAAGGCTGGTGCCAAGCGCCGGGTACCAACTGTTCCAGGCGTTGACCACCTGATCCCACAGGGCTTTCTCTTTTGGATCCTTCTGGGAGGCGTCGTAGGCTTGAAAGAACTGAAGCGCGAGGGTGTCTGCCTCACGCTTCTGACCCAACGCCTGTCTGAGCTCCGCTATCTGCTCCTCGTATGAAAACATGGCCTTGGAGCCGGCTTCATACGAGCGGCGTAACAGGTTGTTGGTTTGTACGCGAAGCATGAGAACCGTCTTGACCTTGGGCATGAGCTCATCGCTCATCTGGTGCATGGCGTTGTTGCTGGTTGAGGTGGAATACAATCCCAGGCCACTGACGACTGCCAGCGCGACCCATGCCAGGATGACGAGTACAAAAATCTTGGTCTTGATCGTGATTTGCATGTATGTCTCCTGATTGGGGGATTCGGCTCGCAGTAAAAGCTATGTGTTGTGGCCTGCGCGAAAATCATAATGCATGCCTGTCGATGAATTTCCATACATTTGTCACAGAGAGCAAACTTTGGGACGGAATCCAGGCAGTAATACCGGAATTCAGCCGGGGGAGCGCCTGTTTTTTGCTATGGCTTGCCCTGGTCGATCGTCGGTTTCCCAATGATGTCATCCGATATAAACTGGGATGCGCTCGGACACGGATCGCAGGATGTTCCGCGCTACCTGATGTTTCGGCACTTATAGGAGGAGAACATGAAAGAAGCCTTGCAGGATGTCTGCGGGCCGAACGGTATCTGTTACGGTTGCGGCCCCGCCAATCCAAAGGGCATCCAGATCAAGAGCTATTGGTCCAAGGATGGCAGGTGCGTGATCGCCACCGTGCACCCCGAGCAGAAATACACGAGTTGGCCGGGGCTGGTGTATGGCGGTTTTCTGGCGATGTTGGTGGATTGCCATTCCAACTGGACGGTCATGGCGCACCACTATCGCGCCGATGGCCGCGAGCCGGGCAGCCTGCCCAGCATCAACTGTGTCACGGGGCAGTTGGGCGTCCGATACCTGAAGCCTACGCCGATGGGGGTTCCGCTCAATCTTTGCGCCTGGGTCGAGGGCGAGGTCGGACGCAAAACGCGGGTGATTTGCGAAATTCGCGCGGGCGATGAACTGACTGCCGTCGGTGATTCGATTTTCTTCCGTGTCGACACGAATGCGCTGGCCGATCAGGCGCATCAGAAGGATGTCGCGCACGGAGACGGACATAGGGCTTGATACCGTGTCACCTCATAAAATTCTGAAAGCTCCCGAGCATGGCGTGCTCGAAGCCTATGAGTCGCAACTGCTCGCCCGAGGCTACACGGCAGACCCGGCGCAGCGCGCGGCAGTGGTGCGTCTGCAAAAGCTCTACGGCGAATTGCTGGCCTTCAAGGCTGCCCGCCGCACGAAGCTGCGCAAGATGCTCGTCCGTCCGGACGTGCCCAGGAGCGTTTATTTGTGGGGCGGGGTAGGGCGCGGCAAGAGTTTCCTGATGGATTGCTTTTTCGATTCGCTTCCGTACCGGAGAAAGCGCCGCGTGCATTTCCACGCCTTCATGCAGGAAGTGCAGAACGATTTGCGCCGCTTCAACAATCTGCCCGATCCGCTGCAAAGAGTCGCCGACCGCATCGCCTCTCAGACTCGGCTTCTCTGTTTCGATGAATTCCACGTCTCGGACATCGCCGATGCGATGATTCTGGGCCGTCTGCTGGAAGCCCTGTTCGAGCGCGGGGTGATCTTTGTGATGACCTCGAACTATCCGCCCGATGGGCTGTACCCGGACGGGCTGATGCGGGTCAATTTTCTGCCTGCGATCAAGATGATCAAGGCGCGGTTCGACGTGCTCGAAGTCGATAACGGTTACGACTATCGTTTGCGGGCGCTGGAAGAGATCGAGTCCTGGCTCGTTCCCGCCGATGCCGAGGCGGACGCGCGTCTGGTCGAGGATTTCCGGCGCTTGACGGGGATTGCCCCGCAGGCGGGAGAAATCGAAGTGCTGG
>WRNU01000014.1 GCA_009776435.1 Betaproteobacteria bacterium
ACCATGCCCGCGCCGGATTCGCCTTCGATTTCCATCGCGGCGATTTGATCCTGCATCTTCTTCATGTTTTCCTGCATCTGTTGGGCCTGCTTCATCAGGCCGGCAATTCCGCCTTTCATCATTCGAGGGTCTCCGTGGGGGGTGAAAATAAAAAGTCTGCGATTACAACAGTCTGGCTGTGTTTTCGTTCAGACTGGCATCGAAGCGTTCGATCAGTCCGCGCACGAACGGATCGGCCTCGAGCGCCGAGACGGCCTGGGCGTGACGCTCGCGGCGATCCAGTTCGTCACGTTGCGCCGGGGTTTGCCCGGCAGTCGAGCCGATTTCGACACTCAATTTCAGGGGACGGCCCAACGCGCGGGCAAGTTCGCCTTCGATGCGCGTGAGCGTGGTACGGTCGTTCAGATCGAGCAGATGGCGATGCGCCTCAGAGAGCCGAAGGCTCAGGCGTTCATCAGAGCATTCCGCCCACTCGCAGTGCTGAAGCAGTTCGCGCATCATGCCGGTGAGTCCCAGTGCACGCACGATCCCGCGCCAGTCCTCGCGCGCAAAAGCGTCGGAAATGGCGGCGTTTCGGTTCTCTTCGTTCCCGGCGGGTCTGGATGCGGGCGTTGCCGAGGCGGCAGGAGAGGAGGCGGGCGGCGCGGCAGAGGGTAGGGGCCGGGCCTTGCCCGTGTCGCTGGAGGGCGTGGGCGGAGTGAAAAGCTTTTCATTCCTGCCCGGCTGTTCGGGTCTGAACGCCAGCAGCCGCAACAGGCACATCGTAAAGCCGGTGACTTCATCGGGTGCAAGCGGCAATTCGTCGCGGCCATGAATGGCGATCTGGTAGGCCAGTTGCAGGTATTCGGCATCGAACCGCCCGGCCTGAGCCAGCGCGCGGTCGCCCTCTTCGGTGATGGCGGCGGGCGCGAACTGTGCCAGCGCCACCCGCGACAGCAGGGTGGCCAGCGCCTGCAAGCCCGCCTCGAACGACAGGCTTCTCGCTTCCATGTCGTCGGCCACGGCAAGCAGCGCGTCGGCATTGCCTTCGGCCAGCGCATCCAGAATCGCGTACAGGTGATCTTCGCCCACTGCGCCGAGCATGTTCGTGACCTGCTCTTCGAGCACCTGCCCCGCGCCGTGGGCGATGGCCTGATCGAGCAGGGAGAGCGCGTCGCGCATCGAACCGCTGGCCGCGTGGGCAAGGTGGCGCAACGCGCCCGGCTCGAACGCAACCGCTTCGGCTTCCAGAATGTGCGCGAGGCGTTCCGTGATCCGTCCCGGCGGCATCTGCTTGAGATTGAATTGCAGGCAACGGGACAGCACCGTCACCGGGATTTTCTGCGGGTCGGTGGTGGCGAGGATAAATTTGACGTGTTCCGGCGGCTCTTCCAGCGTTTTCAGCATCGCATTGAAGGCGTGCCCGGTGAGCATGTGCACTTCGTCGATCATGTAGACCTTGTAGCGCCCCACTACGGGGGCGTACACGGCGCGGTCGAGCAGCGCCGCCATGTCGTCGACGCCGCGGTTCGAAGCCGCGTCCATTTCCACGTAATCGGGGAAGCGATCGGAGTCGATTGCGCGGCAGGCTTCGCATTGTCCGCAGGGCGCGGCGCTCACGCCCTGCTCGCAGTTCAGCGCCTTGGCGAGGATGCGCGAAATCGTGGTCTTGCCCACGCCGCGCGTGCCCGTGAAGAGCCATGCGTGATGCAGCCGTCCCGTATCGAGCGCATGGGAAAGCGCCCGGACGACGTGCTCCTGTCCGACCAGGGTGTCGAAGGATTTTGGCCGCCACTTGCGTGCCAATACCTGATAGCTCATGGACGCGGATTTTAACTCCAACGTGCGAATGCGCTTGGAAAAAACGAGAAGCGCCGCGATGCGATGCGCGGCGCTCCGGCTGGATTCGGGTGGCGAGCCCGGCCCCCGGCACTTGCAGGGAACGGCTGTGGCTGCTGCCTTCCGGCCCTGACCAGATTCACCGCGCTGCAATGCGGGGAGACCCGCCACGGGGAGATTGTATCAGCAAGGGCGCGGCGGGGGCAGGGCGTTGTGCTCAGCCTAACTACGCGCAACAGGCGAACGCTGCATGGGCGGATTCTCGTCGAAATAGCGCCGGATGCCGCGCAGGATGGCATCGGCCATTTTTTCCTGATAGGCCTCGTCGTTCAAACGGGCTTCCTCTTCGGGATTGCTGATGAACGCGGTTTCCACCAGGATCGAAGGAATGTCCGGGGCCTTGAGCACCGCGAAGCCTGCCTGTTCCACATGCGGCTTGTGCAGGGTATTGATGTCGCCCAGCGCGGCGAGCACGGCGCGCCCGAGTTTGATGCTGTCGTTCATGGTGGCCGCAAGCGACAGGTCGAGCAGGGTGCGGGCGATGTGGCCGTCCTGTCGGGCGAGATTCACGCCGCCGATCAGGTCGGAATCGTTTTCCTTCTGCGCTAGCCAGCGCGCCGTCGAAGACGAAGCACCCTTTTCGGAGAGCACGAATACCGAACTGCCGCGCGCTTCCGGACGCACGAAGGCATCCGCGTGTATCGAGACGAAAAGATCGGCCTGTACCTTTCGCGCGCGCACAACTCGCTGCGCCAGTGGCACGAAGTAATCGCCGTCGCGCGTCAGCATCGCGCGCATGCCGGGGGTGTTGTCGATCTTGCGCTTCAGACGTCGCGCGATGCTGAGGTTGACGTTTTTTTCGTAGCTGCCGCGACGTCCTATCGCGCCGGGGTCTTCGCCGCCGTGACCGGGGTCGAGCACAACCGTGTAAAGACGTTTGGCTTTCGGCGGATCGCGGCGAACCGTGTTGTCGCCTTTGTTCGGGACGATGGGCTTGTCGGGAGGGGGGGAGGATGGGGGAGGCGTGTCCGGGGAGGTTTTTGCCGCCAGGGCGGCGATGGGATCTTCCAATTCATCATCCGAGCGTTGGCCCGTTGCCGCATCCATTGGCGACGATTTCCTGATCAGCGCCAGCAGCGGATCGTATGGTTCCAGGGGATAGAGATCGATCACCAGGCGATGGGCGTAATCGCCGACCGGGTCGAGGGTAAAAACCTGCGGATTGATTTCCGCTTTCAGATCGACCACCAGCCGCACCACACCGGGGCGATTCTGGGCGGCGCGGATCAACTGGATATACGGGTCGCTGTCGAGCACCTTGCCGAAAATGTTCACCAGCACGCTTTCCAGATCGACCCCTTCCATGTCGACGACCAAGCGATCCGGGTCCTTGAGCAGCATTTGCTTGAAGAACAGTTTTTGACGGCTCTCGAAGGTGATACGGGAGTATTCGTCCGACGGCCACACCCTCAGCGCCAACAGACTGTTGTCGTCGGGCGCAGCGCCCGCCCGACCCGCGAGCAGGACGAATACCGCGCCGGCTGTGTATTTCAGCAGCGCACGCCGTTCCAGGCAGGGGAAATCTTCGCCTCCCTTGCCCGCTCCAGCTTCCTCTAGCCTGTCAGTTGTGCTGCGCATGTTCGTCCAGTTTCCGTTTTTGCCCGGATTTCACACCACCGGCCCCCATCCCTGGTTGTGAGTGTAATGACGAGATCAGGCGGAACCAAGTAGGGAACTGCCTGATGCGGCCACTCCACGAGGCAGACGCCCTCGCCCGAAAAATATTCGTCGAGTCCCGCATCCAGGAATTCCTCGGGACTCGTCAGGCGATAAAAATCAAAATGATACAGGTTTATTCTAGAAATTACATAAGGTTCGATCAAGGTATAAGTTGGACTTTTTACCGTTCCGGAATACCCCATGGCTCTCAGAATCCCACGAACAAGTGTTGTTTTTCCGCTCCCCAGGTCGCCTTCCAGCCAGATGTTCAGTCCCGGCGCGAGCGCCCCCGACCCGGCCAGTCGCGCGCCCAGCGCGAGCGTGGCCGCCTCATCGGCAAGCTGCACGCTGGCAATGAGGTCTTTATCATTGGGGCAATGAACGAAATCGAACATCCGGGTCATCCTGCGAAAGACGCCTGCGCACGCACTGCGAATCTGGCGACGCTGGCCGTTGCCACCCGCCAATGGGCGTCCGAGCTGGGGTTTTCGGCGTTGACCATCGGGGAAGCCGAATTGTTTCCTGATGCGGCCGAAGGGCTGCGGGGCTGGCTTGCTGCCGGTTGCCACGGCGATATGCATTATATGGCGCGGCACGCTTCTGTGCGGGCGCATCCTGTCGAATTGATGCCGAATGTCTCCAGGGTGATTTCCGCGCGCATGCACTACTGGCCTGACGCGGCCCCTGCCGCCGAGGTGCTTGGGAACGGCGCGCTTGCCTATGTTTCCCGTTACGCCCTGGGGCGCGATTACCACAAGACCGTGCGTACTCGCCTGCAAAAACTGGCCGAACGCATCATTCGCGCCGTCCCGGCCAGCACCCGCGTCTTTACCGATTCCGCCCCCGTGCTCGAAGTGGAATTCGCCCAACGCTCCGGCCTCGGCTGGCGCGGCAAGCATACCCTGTTGATTGCGCGTGATCCGCCGCGCTCGTCGGGTTCCTGCTTCTTCATCGGCGAAATATTCATCGACCTTCCGTTGCCCGTCGATGCGCCTGTTTCCAGCCATTGCGGGCGCTGTACCGCGTGTCTGGATGCTTGTCCGACCGGCGCGATTGTTGCGCCTTATCGGCTCGATGCCCGACGCTGCATTTCCTACCTGACGATCGAGCATCCCAGCTCCATTCCCGAGCCGTTGCGCCCGCTCATCGGCAATCGCATCTACGGATGCGACGATTGCCAGCTTGTCTGTCCGTGGAATCGCTACACCCCGCAAAGTTCGGAAAAGGATTTTGCCGTCCGTAACGGGCTGGACTGTGCTTCTCTCGTCAGTCTTTTCGTCTGGAGCGAGGCCGAATTTCTCCAGCGAACCGCCGGGAGTCCCATTCGCCGGATCGGCCATGAACGCTGGCTGCGCAATATTGCGGTGGCGCTTGGGAATGCGCCCCGCAGTCCGGAAGCTCTCGCCGCCCTGCGCGCGCGGGCGGAGGATTCTTCGGATCTCGTGCGGGAACATGTGCGCTGGGCGCTGGGGCGGCAGGGGGGGTGAGCGTGTCAGTGATCCGCCAACCCGTAGGCCGTGCTGCGTCCGCCGCCGGGCAATTTTTTCAGCACGCCCAGCGCCATCAGTTCGTTGATGTCGCGTAGCGCGGTGTCGGGCGAGCATTTGGCGATGGCTCCCCATTTGCTGCTGGTGAGCTTACCCATGAAACCATCGAGCAGGCGATTGAGCAGCTTCACCTGCCGTTCGTTCATCGGCGTGCCCGCCCAGCGTTGCCAGAATCGTGCCTTGAGCAACACGCCGTCCAATGTGGTCTGCGCGCTGTCGAGCGCGCGTCCGAGCGTGCCGAGGAACCATGCCAGCCAGTCGGTGACGTCGAGCGTGCCTTTCTGCGTGCGTTCGAGCACATCGTAGTAGTCACGGCGCTCCCGCTGGATTTGCGCCGACAGGCTGTAGAACCGCTGTGGGCTGCCGTCTGCCTGCGTCAGAAAGAGATCGCCCACGGCGCGGGCAATACGTCCGTTGCCGTCGTCGAAGGGGTGCAACGTTACGAGCCACAGATGCGCCAAACCTGCCTTGATGAGCGCCGGTTCGTCGGTCTTCTCGTTGGCCCACGCCAGAAAGCGCGTCGTTTCGGCAGGTAGCGCATCAGCGGGCGGCGCCTCGAAATGCACCTTGCGCCGATGTATCGGGCCGGAGACGACCTGCATCGGCCCCGACGCATCGTCACGCCATCGGCCTGTGGCAATTTTGCTCATGCCCGAGTAGCCGGTGGGGAACAGCGCCGCGTGCCAGCCGAACAGGCGCTCGGCGGTCAGCGGTTCGCCGCTGCGCGAGGTCGCGTCGAGCGCCATCTCGACCACGCCTTCGACGTGGCGATCCACCGGAGCCACCGCGCCGATGTCCACGCCCAAACGCCGGGCGATGGATGAGCGCACGGATTCGACATCGAGCATCTCGCCTTCGATCTCGCTGGTCTTGACGACGTCTTCGGTCAGGGCGTTGATACTGGCCTGATCGCGTAACGCCATGCCGACGTCGGCCAGACGGCCCAGCAGCATGCCTTGTGCGCGACTGACCTCTGTCAGCAGCCAGGTCAGGGCGGATCGGTTGTAACGCCAGTCCGGCCAGTCGTCCGCCTGCCAGATGTAAAGTTTTTCTCCGCTATTCATGCGGAGATTAAACACCCGATTCGCCGCAGGCGCAAGATATTCTCCGCGTATTGTGCGGTGTTTGTGTGACGGATCGCCGTATGGAATGTGGCGCTCAGGACGGTTGCCGGGAAACCGGGGGCATTTTACGTAGCGAGAAACAGCGGTGGGATGTGTGGACGCTTATGCTAATCTTTCCGGCATCTGTTCATTTACTTCATACGGGGATTTCATC
Source organism: Betaproteobacteria bacterium (assembly GCA_009776435.1). Lineage (GTDB taxonomy): Bacteria > Pseudomonadota > Gammaproteobacteria > Burkholderiales > Rhodocyclaceae > WRNU01. The sequence goes on from WRNU01000014.1 coordinate 6,363, forward strand.
ATGAGCAAACTGTTCGATTCCGTTCGCGTTGGTCGTTACACCCTGCAAAATCGTCTGGTCATGGCGCCGATGGTTCGTTCGCGCGCCCAACCCGATGGCACGCCGGGCGAACTGGCTGCCGAGTATTACTCCCAGCGCGCCGACGTTGGGTTGATCGTCGCCGAAGGCACTCAACCCTCGGACGACGGTCAGGGTTATATGGCTACGATGGGCATCTATACCGATGCGCACGTTGCCGGCTGGAAGAAGGTTGTCGATGCCGTGCATGCCAAGGGGTGCCGCATCTTCATTCAGCTCATGCACGTCGGGCGCATGTTCCATCCGGACAACACGCCGCATCGTCGCAGCCAGGGGGTTGCGCCTTCGGCCATTGCGCCGGGCGAGGTGATTTTTACGCCCAGGGGCATGCAGGACATTCCCGTGCCGCGCGCCTTGACTACCGAGGAAGTGCGCCAGACCGTCCAGGATTTTCGTTATGCAGCCAGCCGCGCCGTCGAGGCTGGCGCCGATGGAGTCGAAATTCATGGGGCGAATGCCTACCTGGTTCAGCAGTTCTTTGCGCCGAGCGCCAATGTGCGCACCGACGAATACGGCGGCTCCATCGAAAATCGCGCGCGTTTCGCCATCGAAGTCGCCACCGCGATTGCCGAGGAGATTGGCGCGGATCGCACGGCGATCCGTTTGTCCCCCGGCGTGACGATATATGGCATTGATGAAGGTGAGGAAGGGCCGGACCTATACCGCTATCTCGTCCCCGAACTCGGCAAGCTGGGGCTGGCTTACGTGCACATCAAGGATAACGGCAACGAACCGTTGCTGGCAGACATCCGCAAACTCTGGAAGGGTGCGCTGATCCTGAACCGTCCGGGCCGTCCGCGCGAGAGAATCGGGGCCGATGTGGCTTCCGGGCTGGCCGAGCTGGAGTCCTATGGCCTGATGGTGCTGGCAAACCCGGATTTCGTCGAACGACTGAAGGCCGACGCGCCGATGAACCCCGCCGATCCGAGCACCTTCTTTGGCGGTACGGAGCGTGGCTATACCGATTATCCTGCGCTGGGTGCAGGCAAGGGAGTTTGAATAGTCCGTAGATACAATGGGGGCAACCTCTCAAGAAAACAACTGCGAGTAAACGCGCTACCTTGCCAAGGGGGACTGACTATACAAAGTCCTTTTATGTTTGGGGTTCTCCCCGCTCACCCCAACCTACCCCAGTCCGGGCTGTTGATGATCTGGCGCATCACGCGCTGAATCATGAAGGTCATGTGTTCGCAATTGATTTCAGGGTTGCGTATCGCGCGCACCATGAGCCCTTCAAACAGGGAAGCGATGATTTCGACCATCATTGCAAACGCCTGCGCGTCGTCGTTTCTGCCGCCCGCCTGCCGCGCAAGGCGCAAGGTATCGGCCCAACTCGCCATGCCGCAGCGATTGGCTGCCTGCACGACGCTGGCTACTTCCGGATTGCGCGCCGCCTCGGCGACGATTTCGAGTCGAAGCCCCGCCGAAAAGGCGTCCATCATGTCTTTCACCGCATCGGCAGACAGATCGACCATCGTTTCGCGTACATCGTCGGACACCCGCAACTCGGCCCAGATCGTTCCCCGGCGCTCCAGGTCGCGCTGAACGATGGCGGCAATGATCGCTTCCTTGTTTTCAAAATAGTGATAGATATGACCGGCGCTCATCCCCGCCTGTCGTGAGATACTGGAAATGCTCGCGCCATGAAATCCATGCGCCCGAAAACATTGCATCGCAGCATCAAGTATCTGGGTACGCCGGGCCGCCGCGCGCGAACATTCGGTTGATGGGGAGATCTCGGAAACGGAAGTGCTATCGGTCATATTTGTTCGATCCGCGTACATTTGAATACATGTCAAACTTGCAAACACACTCATTCTAACATAAGATAGCGTAGAATGAACGTTCATTCTAGTACGGGTATTCTATACTTGCCCTGAAGAACAAGCGTCCCACCCCAACTTCCCGCGAGATTTTCCATGAATACTCGTTTCCATCCGCCGGTTCTTCTTGCTGCGATACTCGTCGGCGCCCTGGTTTCAACTGCTTGCGACGGCGACAAGCCCTCCGGTGCTCCAGCCGCTCCAGGTGCTCCAGGTGCAGGCATGCCCCCTCCCATGGTGAGCGTCATCGTCACCAAGGTCGAATCGGCTCCGCTGGTCTCCGAACTGCCCGGACGCACGACCCCGTTCATGGTGGCCGAGTTGCGCCCCCAGGTCACGGGCATCGTCCAGAAGCGGTTTTTCAACGAAGGCAGCACGGTCACGGCAGGGCAGACGCTCTACCAGATCGACCCCTCGACCTACCAGGCCGCCTACGACAGCGCCGCAGCCAGCAAGGCACGGGCCGATGCCAATCTCTACAACGCCCGCCTGAAGGCGGAACGCTATGCCGAACTGGTCGACATCGAAGCCGTCAGCAAACAGGCCAACGATGACGCCGCCGCCGCGCTCAAGCAGGCCGAGGCCGACGTGGCCGCCGCACGCGCGGCGCTCGACAAGGCCCGCATCGACCTGGACTTCACCCGCGTGAAATCGCCGATTCCCGGTCGTATCGGGCGATCTTCGGTCACGCCGGGCGCGCTGGTTACCGCCAACCAGCCCGCCGCGCTCGCTACCGTGCAGCAACTCGACCCCATCTACGTCGATCTCACCCAATCGAGCGCCGAACTCCAGCGCATGCGCCGCGATGTCGCCTCGGGCAAGATCTCTCTGGTCGGCGAAGACATCCCCGTGCAACTCATCCTCGAAGACGGCAGCCTTTACGAAGAATCCGGCAAGCTTGCCTTTTCCGAAGTCTCGGTCGATCCCGGAACCGGCAGCGTCACCCTGCGCGCCAGCTTCCCCAATCCGGACGACACGCTGCTCCCCGGCATGTACGTGCGCGCCCGGATGACACAGGGCCAGACCGAGCAGGCCGTCATGCTGCCGCACGCGGCATTGACCCACGATCAGCGCGGCAACTCCATCGTGATGGTGGTCAACGCAGAGAGCATGGTCGAAGCGCGTCCCGTGCAAACCCGTGGCGTGCAGGGCGATAAATGGATCGTCACCGGCGGACTCGCCGACGGCGAAAAGGTCATCGTCGAAGGGCTGCAAAAGGCGCGCCCAGGCCAACCCGTCCAGGCGCAGGTTCAAGGCGGCGCGCAAGACAACGCCCCGGCGCAGTCCGTCGCCGCCACCGCGCCTGCCGCGAACTGAGGTCCGGCGGTCATGGCGCGCTTTTTCATCGACCGGCCCATCTTTGCCTGGGTCATCGCCATCCTCATCATGATGGCGGGGATTTTGTCCATCTCGACCCTCCCGGTTCAGCAATACCCGGACATCGCTCCCCCCACGGTCGTCATCAACGCCACCTATCCCGGCGCTTCGGCCACGGCGGTGGAGGAATCCGTCACCCAGATCATCGAACAGAAGATGACCGGCATCGACGGGCTGCTCTACATGAGCTCCACCAGCAACTCCTTCGGTCAGGCTTCCGTCACGCTCACCTTCGATGCCGGCGTGAATCCCGACATCGCCCAGGTGCAGACCCAGAACAAGCTGCAACTCGCCCTGCCCCTGTTGCCGCAGGCCGTACAGCAACAGGGCGTGCAGGTCGTCAAGTCGGCGCGCAACTTCCTGATGATCGTCGGCTTCGTGTCGACCAAGGAAGACTACGGCAACGCCGATCTGGCGGACTACCTCGTCGCCAACGTGCAAGACCCGCTCACCCGCGTCACGGGCGTGGGAGAGGTACAGGTTTTCGGCTCCCAATACGCGATGCGCATCTGGCTCGACCCGGACAAGCTCAACAATTTCCGCCTCACCCCTGCCGACGTGCGCAGTGCGCTGATGGCCCAGAATACCCAGGTTTCCGCCGGACAACTCGGAGGCACCCCCTCCCTGTCCGGACAGGGCTTTACCGCAAGCATTACCGCGCAAAGCCGCCTGCAAACGGTCGAAGAGTTCGAGTCCATCCTGTTGCGCAGCGCCCAGGACGGCGGGGAGGTACGCCTGCGCGACGTGGCCCGCGCCGAAATCGGACAGGAGAATTACGGCTTTGTCGGCATGAACAACGGCAAACCCTCCGGAGGCATTGGCATCAAGCTTGCCGCCGGGGCCAACGCCTTGAGGACAGCCGATGCGGTCAAGGCAAAGGTCGAGGAACTCGCGCCCTACTTCCCGGAAGGGGTCGAGGCAATCTATCCCTACGACACCACGCCCTTCATCCGCATCTCGATCAACAAAGTGGTCTACACCCTGATCGAGGCCGTTTTCCTCGTTTTCCTGGTGATGTTCCTCTTCCTGGGGAACTTCCGCGCTACCCTGATTCCGACCATCGCCGTGCCCGTGGTGTTGCTGGGAACCTTTGCGGTCATGGCCGCCTTCGGGTTTTCCATCAACACGCTGACCATGTTCGGCCTCGTGCTCGCCATCGGCCTGCTCGTCGATGATGCCATCGTCGTGGTCGAGAACGTCGAGCGCATCATGAGCGAGGAAGGACTCTCCCCCAAGGAGGCCACTCGCAAGTCGATGGATCAGATCACCAGCGCCCTGGTCGGCATCGCAACGGTGCTTTCGGCAGTATTTATTCCAATGGCATTTTTCGGGGGTTCCACCGGCGTCATTTACCGGCAGTTCTCGATTACCATCGTCTCGGCGATGGTGCTCTCCGTGCTGGTGGCCATCATCCTCACCCCGGCCCTGTGCGCCAGCATCCTCAAGCCGATTGAAAAAGGCCACGAAGCGGGCGAAGGAAGCTGGTTCAGCGGCTTCTTCCACTGGTTCAACAGCGTGTTCGCTCTCGGCACCGAACACTACGTAAAAACCGTCGGCGGCATCCTGCGTCACAAAGCCTTCTTCCTGCTGGTGTATGGCGCAATCGTTGCCGCACTCGCCGTGCTCTTCCTTCGCATGCCCACCTCCTTCCTGCCGGAAGAAGACCAGGGGCTGATGCCTTCCATCGTTACCCTGCCTGCCGGGGCCACCCAGGAACGCACCCTGGCCGTGCTCGAAAAGGTGCGCCAGCACTTCCAGGAACAGGATCCGGAAAGAGAAAAAATCGCCTCCGTCTTTACCATTGCCGGTTTCGGCTTCGGCGGCGTCGGACAGAACATGGGCATGGGCTTCATCCGGCTCAAGCACTGGGATGAGCGCGAGAAAACCTCACAGAACGTCTGGGAGTTTGCAAAGCGGGCCAATATGGCGTTTTCCCAGTTCCGCGAAGCGATGGTGTTTGCCATCATTCCCCCCGCCGTGCTGGAACTGGGTACGGCCAACGGGTTCGACCTCCAGTTGCAGGATCGCGGCGGCCTCGGCCACGACGCGATGGTGGCCGCGCGCAACCAGTTCCTCATGATGGCCATGCAGGACAAACGCCTCGTGGGCGTGCGGCCCAACGGCATGGAAGACAACCCCGAGTTCACGCTCGACATCGACCACGCCAAGGCCGGGGCGCTGGGCGTGACCGTGGCCGACATCAACGACACTCTGTCCACCGCCTGGGGCGGCGTCTACGTCAATGACTTCCTCAACCGTGGCCGCATCAAGAAGGTCTACCTGCAAGCCGACGCTCCTGCCCGGATGACCCCGGAAGATCTCGATAAATGGTATGTGCGCAACCGCGCAGGCGACATGGTTCCCTTCTCCGCCTTCATCACCACGCGCTGGACCTTCGGCTCCCCCCGGCTGGAACGCTACAACGGTCAGCCCTCACTCCAGATCCAGGGCGCTGCCGCGCCGGGCGTCTCCACGGGCGAAGCGATGGCCGCCGTCGAAGAGATCGCTGGAAAACTCCCGCAAGGAGTCGGTTTCTCCTGGACGGGCATCTCCTTTGAAGAACTTCGCTCGGGCGCGCAGGCCCCGGCGCTCTACGCGCTGTCCATTCTCGTTGTTTTCCTGTGTCTGGCGGCCCTTTATGAAAGCTGGTCGGTGCCGTTTGCCGTCATCATGATCATCCCGCTCGGCGTCATCGGTGCGCTGCTTGCCGCGACCGGGCGCGGGCTGTCGAACGACGTTTACTTTCAGGTGGGTCTGCTTGCCACCATCGGCCTGTCGGCGAAAAACGCGATCCTGATCGTCGAATTCGCCAAGGCCCAGGTGGAGTCCGGCAAGCACCTGATCGAAGCCGCCCTGTTGGCCGCGCGGATGCGGCTGCGTCCGATTCTGATGACTTCGCTTGCCTTCGCGCTCGGCGTGTTGCCGCTTGCCAAGGCCACCGGCGCGGGCGCGAACAGCCAGAACGCCATCGGAACCGGCGTACTGGGCGGAACCATCACCGCCACCACTTTCGGTATCTTGTTCGTTCCCCTGTTCTACGTCACCATCAAACTCATCTTCAGAGACAGATCCTCGCCGCATGTCAGCGCGGGTCATTCTTTCAAAAAAGAGGTTGCGTCATGAATTCCCCGCTTCGCGTCCTGTGCGCCGCGCTGATCGCCGCCTTTGCTGCCGGATGTACGCTCGCCCCCCGGTACGAACGCCCCGCCCTGCCTGTTCCCTCCGCGTGGGAGACGCCCGGTAGCGAAGAAGCCGCGAATGTTGCGGCTGCCGATCTGCCCTGGCGCGACTACTTCGCCGACACTCGGCTGCGCACGATCATCGAACTGGCGCTCGTCAACAACCGCGACCTGAGAATCGCCGCGCTCAACATTGAGCGCGCCCGCGCCATGTATCGCATTCAGCGCGCCGACCTCCTTCCCTCGGTCGATCTGGCGGGCGGGCAGAACGCCCAGCGTGTGCCGGAGGCCATCAGCCCAACCGGAAGTGCCTATATCAACCGCCAGTACAGCGCCACGGTCGGCGCTTCCTGGGAACTGGACTTCTTCGGTCGCATCCGCAGCCAGAACAGGCAGGCGGTCGAACTCTACCTTGCTACCGAAGAAGCCCGTCGCAGCGCGCAGATCAGCCTTGTCGCCGAAATCGCCAATGTCTGGCTGGCGCTGGCCGCCGACCGTGAATTATACGAACTTGCCCGCCGCACCTACGACACGCAACAAAAATCCGTCGAACTCATCCGCAAGAGTTTCACCGCAGGCGCGGCCTCGGCGCTCGATCTCGCGCAGGCGCGCACCGCGATGGAACGCGCCCGCGCCGACGCCGCCCGTTACACCGCCCAGCTTGCCCGCGACCGCAACGCGCTCGCCATGCTTACCGGGGCGGCGATTTCCGAGAACCTGCAAGCCGAAACGCTGGCCGGGGCGCTTTCCACCGTTGCCGACCTGCCCGCCGGCATCCCTTCCGAAGTCCTGACGAGGCGGCCCGACGTCTTGCAGGCGGAGCACATGCTGCGTGCCGCCAACGCCGACATCGGCGCGGCCAGGGCCGCGTTTTTCCCGCGCATCGCCCTGACTGCCGGAGCGGGCACGGCCAGCCCGACGCTGGACGGGCTGTTCGAGTCGGGCACGCGGCTATGGAGCTTCGCGCCCCAGATCGTCCTGCCGATCTTTCACGCCGGGGCGCTGCGCGCCAACCTCGATCGCTCCAAAATCGAACGCAACATCCAGATTGCGCAATACGAAAAAACCATCCAGTCCGCCTTCCGCGAAGTTGCCGACGCGCTCGCCGACCGCGCCACCCTTGCCGAACAGATCGATGCCCGTAGCGAACTCGTCAATGCGGCCAACGAAAGTTATCGCCTCTCCGAGGCTCGCTACCGCAGCGGCCTCGACAGTCACCTCGTCCTGCTCGACGCGCAGCGATCCCAATATACGGCCGAACAGGAACTGATTGCCACGCGATTGGCCGAAGCCAGTAACCGGGTAATGCTCTACAAGGTTCTTGGCGGCGGCTGGAAATAGCCAAAAACCGGCAAAAGACGACAAACGGTTGGAGAGCTGCGGCTCTCCATCGTTTGTCGTTTGCGTTCCGTCCGCATTCTGGCGTGGCACATGACTTGATTCCGCAAGAATTTATCGCAAGAATTCGTACTTTGCGGTAAGGTTATGGGTTACTTCTAAAATAGTATCGAATGAGGGATACACTACATGAGTACCGCATCTTTTGCCTTGATGACCGAAGAGGAAGTTTTGGCCGCGCCGGAATCCGCCTACATGTCGTCGCAGCAACTGGACTTTTTCCGTCAGCGCCTGCAGGAAGAGAGGAGACTGCTTCTCAGCAACGCTCTGGAAACCACCACCCACCTACAGGACAACGAATCCACGCCCGACCCTTCCGACCGGGCCAGCGTGGAAGAAGAGCACACCCTGGAACTGCGGGTACGCGACCGCGAGCGCAAGATGCTGAAAAAGATCGAAGAAGCCATTTCGCGCATCGACTCCGGCGACTACGGCTATTGCGAAGAAACGGGAGAGCCTATCGGTGTTGCCCGCCTGCTTGCTCGTCCCACCGCCACCTTGTCGATCGAAGCGCAGGAGCGCCGCGAAAAACTCAAGAAAATGCACGGCGGCTGACGGTAGTGAGCCGCCTGCTCCAGGGTTTTCTCCGTCTCCTGATTCGCGGTTACCAGTTGGGCATCAGTCCGTTGTTGGGACCGCGTTGCCGGTTTTACCCAAGCTGTTCCGACTACGCGCTCGAAGCCCTCGCCGTACATGGCCTTTTCAAAGGATGCCGATTGATGCTCACGCGCATTTTGCGCTGTCACCCCTGGCATCCCGGCGGCCTCGATCCCGTGCCGCCTCGTTCCGAATAGTACGGTCATCCTCACCGACGCCAGAATGCCGGCGTAAGCACCACCAGCAACGTAAAGATTTCCAGCCGCCCCAGGATCATCGTGAAGGCGAGCACCGCCGTTTGAAAATCGTTCAGGCTCTGGAAGGTGGAGGAGGGGCTGATCGAGCCGAGGCCGGGGCCGGTGTTGTTCAGACAGGTGACGACGGCTGAAAAGGCGGTGACGAGTTCCAGGCCGCTTGCCGTCATCAGCAGGGTCAGCGCGGCAATGCTGATCATGTACATGAAACTGAAACCGAGCACGGCATGCAGTACCCCCTCTCCTACGGGTTGACCGGAGAGCCGTACCGGACGCACGGCGTTGGGGTGCAGCGCACGGATGCATTCGCGCCATACCTGCTTGTAGAGAATGATTGCGCGCATCATCTTGATGCCGCCGCCCGCCGAACCGGAACAGGCCACGAAGCTGCCAAGAAAAAGCAGCCAGAGCTGCGCAAACATCGGCCACTGGGTGAAGTCGACCGTGGTCAACCCGAGCGAAGTCGACATCGAAACCACATGAAAACTGACATGGCGCAGGGTGCTGAAAAACCCGGTTTCAATGTCACTGCGCAGCAGGTAAACCAGCAGCAGGATGACACTGACTGCCAGTACACAGAAGAAAAACCGGATTTCCGGGTCGCGCCGGTAAGGCGCGAACGAACGCCGTGAGAGCGCGAGATAATGAGTCGCAAAATTCAACGCCGAGGCAAGCGCAAAAACCATGACCACCCATTCGACAGCAATACTGTCGTACCAGGCTAGGGAAGCGTCGTGGTTGGAAAAGCCGCCCAGTCCCGTGACCGAAAAAGCCATGATGAGCGCGTCCCACCCGCTCAACCCCGTCAACCACAGCGCCAGGATGCACCCCAGAGTGAGCAGGATGTAAGTGCCCCATAACCCCTTGGCCGTTTCGGCAATGCGAGGAGTGAGACTGCTTTCCTTCATCGGCGTGGGGATCTCGGCCTTGAAAAGCTGCCGCCCCCCGATGCCGAGCAATGGCAGGATGGCGACCACCAGTACGATGATCCCCATCCCGCCGATCCAGTGCAGGAAGGTGCGCCACAGGTTGATCGATACCGGTAGATCGTCGATGCCGGTGAGCACGGTCGCGCCGGTGGCGGTCAACCCGGAAGCGGCCTCGAAATACGCCTCGATGACGCCGAGCGAGGGCAGTTGCGCCGATAGCGGCAAGGCGCCGAACACGGGCAATACCAGCCAGGTCGTGGCGACGAGAAAAAAGCCGTCATGCACTCTCAGGTCGCGCCGATAGCGATAAGTCATGGCAAAGAGCGCCACACCGCTGGAGAAGGTTACGAGAAAGGCCAGATCGAAGGCTCTGGCAGCGGAGTCTTCCAGGTATTGCGACACCAGAAGAGGGAACAGCATCAGCAGCCCGAAAATGGCGATGATCAGGCCAAGTGCGTTGAGCGGCGCGGCATAGGTGCGAAACGGAATACGCAACATTTACAGAAAAGTAAAACCGACCTGGAACAGTTTTTCGACTTTTTTCACCAGTTTCTTGTGCGGGCAGAACACGATGACGTGGTCTCCGCTTTCGATCACCGTATCGTCGCGCGGAATCAGGACTTTGTGACTTTGAGTCACCCCTGCCTGAAGGCTGGGGATTCCTCGATTCGGTTGAGGGGAGCCTTCGGCTCCAGGTTTTGCTTTGTCTCGCTTGACTCTGCCATAAATGGCGGAGATTACGCGGGAGGAGATTGTGCGGGCGGAGATTGCGCGAGGCTCGTGTTCATCTGCGTTTGGGGTTTCGCGCACAATGGCGTTGATCGTGACGCCTTCGGGCAGGGAAATTTCGCCGACGGCGCGCCCGACGACCTTGGAATTGCTGCGCTGCCCATGCGTGACGATCTCGAGCGCCTCCGCCGCGCCGCGCCGCAGACTGTGCACGGCCACGACATCCCCCCGACGCACATGGGTGAGCAGTACGCCGATGGAAGCCTGCGCGGGCGAGATGACGATGTCGATCAGGCCTCCTTCGACCAGACCGACGTAACTTTGGCGGTTGACGAGTGCCAGCGTGTAGCGCGCACCCATGCGTTTGGCAAGCGTGGCCGACATGATGTTGTCTTCTTCATCATTGGTGAGCGCAACGAACAGGTCGGTTTCGTCGATTCCCTCGTTTTCGAGCAGTTTTTCGTTGGTCACGTTGCCGTGCAGAACCAGTGGACCATGCAGGCTGACGGCGAGCTTCTCGGCGCGGCGGGCGTCCATTTCGATGACCTTGACGTTGAAGTCGCGTTCGAGCGAAGCTGCCAGACGGGAGCCGATATTGCCGCCCCCGGCGATCATGATCCGCCGCATGGGAGGAGACGCGCCGCGCAGGCTCTCCATGACAGCATGGGCATGATGCGCCGCGACGAAACAAAAAACTTCATCGCCCGGTTTGATGACGGTCTTGTCGGAAAGCGTAACGGGAAGACCCGAGCGGTAAATCGCCGCGATATGCGCATCCATCTGAAGCAATTGGGGATACAGATCGTGCAGCGGGCGACCGATCAGCGGATTGCCTTCACGCGCAATGACGCTGGCGAGGTTGACCAGTCCTCCGGCGAAACCGAGCACCTGAAGCGCCCCCGGAAAATCAATCAGGCGGCGGATGTAATCGGTAACGATCTGTTCCGGGCAGATGGAAAAATCCACCGCGAAATGGTTGTTGTCGAGCAGTTCCGGGTAATCGGCATAGTCGGCGGATCGCAGACGGGCGATGCGGGTAGGCAGGTTGAAAAGGGTTCGGGCAATCTTGCAGGCGCACAGGTTCGTCTGATCGGACTGGGTCACGGCAATCAGCAGGTCGGCGTTGTCGGCGCCTGCCTCGCGCAGCACCGAAGGTGAGGCGGCATTGCCGTGCACGGTGCGCACCTCGAAACGGTCGCGCAGTTCGGCCAGACTCTCTGCGTCGTTATCGACGAGAGTGATGTCGTTGGCCTCGGAAACCAGTCCCTCTGCGACGGATGAGCCGACCTGTCCCGCACCCAGAATGATGATGTTCACCAGAACCTTCTCAAAAACAGAAGATGGTGGATTCTACGCGCTTTGCGGGCGAGGGTTGCGCCAAACCGAAGAAGCACTGATTTTTTGTTATATCATTCATTATTTTCGTAAATAGGTTGCTATTGTGCATATCGTCATTGGTGTGGTGACTGCTGTGGCAGGTTTGATCTGGGCCCTGGTTGCCCTGCAACGTGCCGGATTCAACATAGCTTCTCTCGATCCATTCGCTTGGTATCGGCGTTCCCAATGGAAGAAACTATATGGGGGCCAGCCACTTTACGCGCTCTCCAATCCGATCGACGTTGCTGCCGTATTGCTGCTCGGCGTGGCTAAATGCGAAGGCGAAATCAGCGCCGAACAGAAAAAAGAGATTCTGCATATATTCGAACAGAGTTTTCATCTTTCATCGACGGATGCGTCCGATCTGTTGTTGGCGAGTGCACACCTTATTCGGAACGAGGTATACATCAGTGATCGGTTGCCGAAAATTCTCGAGCCAGGCAAGCAGCATTTTACGCCGGCACTGGTCGACTCTCTGTTGCAAATGATGCGCCGTGTGAGCGTGATTGAAGGCCCGGTGAATGACGAGCAGGAAAAGCTGATTACCGGGACTGAAAAGTTTTTCAGGGCCGCGTTGAGATATAAACCGGATTCATGGTCATAGAGCGGTTTAGTTCCAGACATTCCCCTCCCGTGGAGGGGTGGCAGGCGAAGCCTGACGGGGTGGTCGCGGGGCAGCTCGATATCAGCCGACGATGCGCACGGTGGAGCCGCCCATTTCGTATTGCCCGCCGTCAAGCGCGTGGCAGCGGGTTATGCGCAGGTGTGTCACCAGTGGCGGACGCGCCATTTTGTCGCCTGAAGGGGAAGCAATCACGACTTCGACGACTTCGCCTTCGGCAGGAACGTAGTTGGCGCGCAGGGTCATCCCGCTCACGCTCAATTCGATACACTCCGCAGTGATTTCTTCGCCTTCGCCCAGGCGGATGTGGGCGGAGCACCCGAGAGGAATGCGGCGATCCAGGCGACGGTCTCGTGGTGAAGCATGATCCATGATCGGCCTCGGAGTTCGGGTTGAAGACATGGATCATTGTAAGGATTGCGCGCCTGTTGACCATGACCGAAGTCACATGATCGGGATGCTTGTCAGGGTTGCGGCGTTTTTGTGTCACTCCGCCTTCGATGGCGAGGATTGCGTGCGAGTCAGGGAGCAGTTGGGTCTTGCAGGCCAAGTTCGCCGAGCAGGGCGATGGTGCGCGCGGTCGCACCACGATTGGCAGCCGCGAATGCGCGTCCGGCTTCAGACATTTTCGTGCGCGCGGCAGGGTCTTCGAGCAGCGCGAAAGCGGCGTTCAGGGCGGTTTCGATGTCATTGCAGCGTTGGGCGGCTCCGGCTTCGACCGCCTCAAGGGCGATGCGCTGGAAGTTGAACGTGTGCGGCCCGAGCAGAATCGGTGTGCCGACGGCGCAGGCTTCAATGGGATTCTGCCCGCCGAAGGGTTGCCAGCTTCCGCCGACCAGGGCGATGTCCGAGGCCGCGTAGTAGGCAAACATCTCGCCCATCGAATCGCCGAGCCAAACCTGGGTGTCGATCGGCGAGGGATCGGGCGGGGCGGCGGAACGCCGGGATACGGTGAGTCCGCGCGCGCGGATGAGATTCTCGACTTCATCGAAACGCTGCGGATGACGCGGCGTGAGGATGAGCAGGGTTTCCGGGTTCCCGGAGGAGGAGGCGCGGATGAAGGCATCGAGAATCGCTTCCTCTTCACCTTCGCGTGTGCTGGCGGCGAAGATCGTCGGGCGCAAGCCCCGACGGGCGCGGAAGTCCGCACCGAGGGCAAGTATCTCGGAGGGCGGCTCGACATCGAATTTGATGTTGCCGGTGATGTTGACCCGGCGCGCGCCCAGCGCCGTCAGGCGCGCGGCATCGGCGGCGCTTTGCGCGCCGGTGGCCGTGAGCGCGCCAAAGAGGATGCGCGCCAGGGCGGGCCAGCGCGCGTAACGTCGCGCCGAACGTTCCGACAGGCGGGCGTTGGCGAGCAGAACCGGCACGTTGCGCTGCTGGCAGGTGGCAAGCAGCATCGGCCAGAGCTCGGTTTCCATGATGATGCCGAACACCGGGCGGAAGTGGCGCAGGAAGCGCGTAACGAACGGGCCGAAGTCGTAAGGCAGATAGACCCGCAGCACCCGGTTGTTTCCGGCAAAGAGATCCTTTGAAGCCGTGCGCCCGGTCGGGGTCATGTGGGTGAGCACGACGGCGTGTTCGGGCCAGCGTTCGAGCAGGGCGCGCACGAGCGGTTCGGCGGCGCGCGTCTCGCCCAATGAGACCGCGTGCACCCAAATTGCCGGCCTCGGTGTTCGCACACAGTAGTGGCCAAATCGTTCCTGAAGGTGGTGCAGGTACGCAGGCTGCCTGTATGCGCGCCGGAGCAACCTGAGCAGCACGGCAGGCAATGCAGGCAGCCAAAGCAGGTTGTAGGGAAGAAGGAACAGACGCTGAAACAGCGGCATCGGGCTGTGGCGCAAGTGCAACGGGAGAATAAGTATAAGGTTTCTGCCCGTGAAAAGGCACGGAACGAAAATTTCGCATTGGCCTTGTCGGTGTGCCCTGTTTATCCGGGCCTGTCCAACATCAGGGAAAGCCGGGAACGGCAGGAGCGTGCGATAATCAACCTCTCCTCTTATGCATTGTGTTCTCGCGTATGAAGATTCTCGTCACAGGTGCTGCCGGTTTCATCGGCATGCATGTCTCCGAGCGGCTGCTTGCGCGTGGTGACGAGGTGGTCGGACTCGACAACCTCAACGACTATTACGATCCTTCCCTCAAGGAAAGCCGCCTGGATCGGTTGCGGCCCTCGTCACATTTTCAGTTCGTGAAGCTGGACGTGACCGACCGCGACGCGATGGCGCGCCTGTTCGCGGGAGAGACGTTCGACCGCGTGGTGCACCTGGCTGCCCAGGCCGGGGTGCGCTATTCGCTGAAAAATCCGCATGCCTATATCGACAGCAATCTGGTCGGGTTCATGAACATTCTCGAAGGCTGTCGGCACAATCATGTGGAGCATCTGGTTTATGCTTCCAGTTCCAGTGTCTACGGCGGCAATGCGAAAATGCCGTTTTCCGAACACGATGGCGTCGACCATCCGGTGAGTCTTTATGCCGCAACCAAGAAAGCCAACGAACTGATGGCGCACACTTACAGCCATTTGTACGGATTGCCAGCCACGGGGCTGAGATTTTTCACTGTCTATGGGCCGTGGGGACGACCCGACATGGCGCTGTTTCTCTTTGTCAGGGCGATACTGGAAGGTCGGTCCATCGACGTGTTCAACCAGGGCAGGATGAGGCGGGATTTCACATATATCGACGATATCGTTGAAGGGGTGATCCGTGTGCTCGACCGCAAGGCCGAGCCGGACCCGGCGTTCGATCCTCTTCGCCCCGATCCGGGCCGCAGCCATGCGCCGTACCGGGTGTTCAATATCGGCAATCACGATCCTGTCGATCTGATGGATTTCATCGAGGCCATCGAGGAGGCGTTGGGCCGCAAGGCGCTCAAAAACTTCCTGCCGATACAGGATGGCGACGTGCCCGCGACGCATGCCGACGTTTCGGAACTCGGCGCCTGGACAGATTTCAAACCCGCTACCAGCGTGCGCGAAGGAGTGGGGCGCTTCGTTGCCTGGTATCGCGCTTACTACGGAGGTTGACCGTGCGGGTTTTCACCCCCCGTTCCGCACTGGCTTGTTATCTGATATTGCTGGCGGCCTATCTGGTCGGAGCGATCGTGCCTCTGTTGGACGGGGCTTCTGCCGATTATGCCAATATTGCGCTTGCCATCCACGAGGAAGGCAACTGGAAGCAGTTCATGCTCCAGGGGCAGGATTATCAGGGTGGGCCACCCCTGCTGTTCTGGTTGGCTGCGCTTTCGTTCGAACTCTTCGGCGTGAGCGAGGTTGCCTACAAGCTGCCGTCCCTGCTGTTTTCCGTGCTGGCGATCTATTCCGTCGTTCGCCTGGGTTCGCTGCTGTACAACGAAACGGTTGGTCGGCTGGCGGGCGTGATTCTGGCGAGCGCGTTTGCGTTCCTGCTCGCCAACAACGACGCGAACATGGATGCCCTGCTCATCGGATCTGTCGCTTTTGCGACATGTCAGTTGTTCATTTTCGTCACCGATGAGCACAAGCTCTCGGCCCGAGCGCATCTCGTCGTGGCCGGGGTCGGTCTGGCGCTCGGCTTTGCGGCCAGGGGGTTGATCGGCGTGGCGGTTCCGCTGTTTGCCGTGTTTCTCTACCTTGTTTACCGGCTCGAATGGCGGCGGATCTTCGATCCGTTCTGGCTGGTGCTGCCGCCGCTCGTGCTGCTGTTCATCTCGCCCGTGCTGTACGCATACCACTCACAGTTCGGCCTGGATGGGCTGATGAAGTTCGTTCTGTGGATGCAGAGCGCCGAACATTCGGCTTCGGGGAGCCAGCCCGGCGGCGGAATCGGGGAGATATTTTTCTACTACTACACTTACCTGTGGGCTTTCCTGCCCTGGACGGCCTTTGCGCTGTGGGCGCTGGCCTCCGGCGCGCTGAAGCTCACGAACGACCGCTACTGGCCCCGCGCGCGGGGCTATGCCGTTACGCTGGGGGTCGTTGTATCCGCGTTCATCCTCCTGTCGGTGGCGCGGTTCAACCTGCAGCATTATGTCAGCGTCTTGCTTCCTTTCTTCGCTCTTCTGGTTGCGGGTTGGCTGCCTGCGCGGCTCAGGCATCCGGTGTATCAGTACATGTTGTGGCGGGTGCAGTACGTGGTTCTCGCGGTGGTGCTGATTACGGCTCTCGTCATCAACGGCTGGATGTTTCCCATGCAGGACTGGTTGGTCGGCGTGGTGATGGTGGCGACGGTTCTCGTGCTTGGAATCTGGGTCATTCCGAGTTGGTCGGGGGGGAACCGACTGGTTATCGTTTCGGTGAGCGTATCAGCGGCGTTTTGGTTGCTGGCCAATACCAATCTTTTAAAGCTGCTGCCGGAATACCAGGCGGGGACGGCGCTTGGCAATGTGGTGATGGCGCGGCAACTCGACAAGACAGGAGATGTCTATTACCTCGATGGAGGCGGTTGGGCTGCGAGTTTCAATGTCGCCCTCCGGCGACGCCCGCAAACGCTTACGCTCGAAGAACTCGTTGCCAGAAATAAGCCGGCGCTGCTGTTCATCACTGCCAAAGGAGACAAAGGGGACGAGATAGACGAGATATATGGGATGATCCGGGCGAAGGGGCTGTCGACCGATGATGTGAGGGGGCAAAGTACCGACTACGGCATTTCCGTTACCCATTTCAATTGGGATTTCATCAATCCGAATACGCGCCACGCACAATGGCGTGAAGCCACTTTGCTGTATATAAACCCGCAGTAGGATGCGGCAAACAAATTCGAGCCCCTTGCCACTTTCCCGCATCGACCCCGCTCGTTATTCCGCCCTGCTCGCCGACAAGGTGGAAGATTTTCGTCGCGCGTTCGCTGGCGTCGATCTGCCTGCGGTGCAGGTGTTTGCCTCGCAACCGCTCGGCTACCGGCTGCGGGCGGAGTTCCGTATGTGGCATACGGGCGAACGGCTCGATTACGCGATGTTCGATCCCGCCGACCCGCGTCGGGCCGTGCCGGTGGAAGATTTTCCGCCCGCTGCCGATTCCATTCGATCTCTGATGCCGAAGCTGCGGGCGCGTTTGCAGACGGAGGAGAATCTGCGACGGCGCATTTTCCAGGTCGAATTCCTTGCCACGCTGAAAGGCGAGACACTGGTGAGCCTCATCTATCACCGGCGGCTCGATGCCGAGTGGGAAGCCGCCGCACAGGCGATTGCCGCCGATTTCGGCGTGCAGGTGGTCGGGCGCAGCCGGGGGCAGAAGATCGTGATCGGGCGCGACTGGCTGGAGGAAGAAATCGAAGTCGACGGCCTGCAACTGCGCACCCGTCAGGTCGAAGGCTGCTTTACTCAGCCCAATGGCGAAGTCAATCGCGCCATGCTCGGCTGGGCGCGCGCGCAGGCCACGGAGCAGGGCGGCGATTTGCTGGAGCTTTATTGCGGCAACGGCAACTTTACCGTGGCGCTTGCCCCACTTTTTCGCAAGATGCTTGCCACTGAATTGAGCAAAACTTCGGTTGCCGCTGCGCGTTGGGGTCTGGAAGCCAACGGCGTGGGTAACGTTGCGCTGGCGCGAATGGCGAGCAATGAAATCAGCGCCGCGTTGGCCCGTGAGCGTGTCTTTCGACGACTCCAGGAACAGGATATCGATCTCGATACCTACCGTTTTTCAACCCTTTTCGTCGACCCGCCCAGGGCCGGGCTGGACACGCCGACGTTGGAGCTTGCGCGCGGTTTCGACAACATCCTCTACATCTCGTGCAACCCCGTAACCCTGCGCGAGAACGTCGGCGAGTTGGCCTCCTCTCATCGCATCGACGCGGCGGCGCTCTTCGACCAGTTTCCCTATACCGACCATCTCGAATCCGGCCTGCTTTTGAAGCGGTGCGCACAGGCGATGTATGTGACATAATCGCTCCTGCGCGCCTGCCGTCGTGGGGTGCGCATGAAATGATCGACGCCATGATTTCTGATCCGGCCCGGATAGCCAAAAACAGAGATGTCCAAGAAAATCATCATCATCGCCGGATCTCACGGTGCGGGAAAAACCGTTTTCGCGCGCTCTTTTCTTCCTGAAGAAGCCGCCTGTACGCGCTTCATCAATGCCGATTTGATTGCTGCCGGCCTGTCTCCCTTTGCGCCCAAGGCTGAGCTTCCCCGCGCGAGCCGCCTGATGCTGGAAGAAATCCACGCCTGTGCCGGGCGCGGCGATTCCTTTGCGTTCGAGACCACGCTATCCGGCCTTGGCTACGAGCATCTCATCTGGAAGTGGCAGAAGATGGGCTATCGGGTTTATCTGTATTTCCTGAGTCTGGCCAGCGCCGACATTGCCGTCGCCCGTGTGGCCGAGCGGGTGCGGCAAGGCGGACACGACATCCCCGAAGACATCGTTCGCAGGCATTACGCGGCGGGCCTGCGTAATTTCGATCACTACTACCGGGAAAGCGCCGATGCTTGGGTGATGTACGACAACTCCGCAGAACAGCCGTATTTCCTGGAATTCGGAGAAAACCCGACGCGCTTCACCAAGGACAACTGGTCGGCAACGGCATGGCAACACCGGCTCACGGAGCACGCCCATGCACCAGCCTGGCGCCCCAAGACGTATGTCGATCTTGCCGCCTCGAACGATGCGGACTTGCGCGGTTCCCATGCCGCCTTGCTACGGGCGGCGGAGGCGGCGCGGCAAATTGCCATACAAACCCGGACCTCTCTCGTGGTGAGTCGGAAATACGGGAAATTCGTGCGCCTGACGGCAAACCGGCTGAAAAAACAGGCCATGATGACTCTATGGTGAATTCCTCTCCAGCGTCTGTCGCCATCGCTGCCATTGCCACGCCCACCGGGCGCGGCGGGGTGGGCATCGTCCGTGTTTCCGGCGGCGATCTGTCCGGCTTCGTTGCCGCACTCACCGGAAAGACGCCCGCGCCGCGCCGTGCCGTGCGCGCAGAGTTCAAGGCGGGCGACGGCAGTCTCATCGACAACGGTCTGGCGCTCTATTTTCCCGCTCCGGCCTCCTATACCGGCGAAGACGTGCTGGAACTGCACGGCCACGGTGGCCCTGTCGTCATGGGCCTGCTGCTTGCCCGTTGCCTTGAACTCGGCGCGCGCCTGGCCGAACCGGGAGAATTCACCCGCCGCGCTTTCCTGAACGGCAAACTCGACCTCGCCCAGGCCGAAGCCGTTGCCGATCTTATCGACGCCTCCACCGCCGCCGCCGCAAAAAGCGCCGCGCGTTCCCTCACGGGCGAGTTTTCCCGCGCCGTGCATGCGCTGGTGGAAGAACTCACCGAGCTACGCATGCTCGTTGAAGCCACGCTCGATTTTCCCGAAGAAGAGATCGACTTTCTTCGGCAGGCCGACGCCTTCAATCGCGTCATGCGACTCGACGAGCGTCTGCGGGAAGTTCATGCCGGGGCGAAGCGGGGCAAGCTCTTGCAGGCCGGGCTGCGCGTCGTTCTCGTCGGTCAGCCCAACGTCGGCAAATCCTCGCTATTAAACCTGCTTTCCGGCGACGAGCTTGCCATCGTCACCCCCGTTCCCGGCACGACGCGGGACGCGCTCAAGTCCTCGATTCAGATCCACGGCATCCCGTTGCACATCATCGACACCGCCGGACTGCGCGAAGCCGGGGACGAAGTCGAAAAAATCGGTATCGCCCGCACCTGGAAAGCCGTCTCCGAGGCCGATCTTGCGCTGTTTCTGGTGGATGCCCGCGCCGACCTGACCCCGGACGATCGCGCCATTCTGGAAAAACTGCCCGAAGAATTGCCCCGTGTCGTGGTGAGAAACAAGATCGACCTTACCGGTGAAGCGCCGGAAAAACACCCGCAGGGCATCGGCGGCGTGGAGGGCGTGGTCGTTTCCCTGTCTGCCAAAACCGGGCAGGGGTTGGAATTGCTGGAGGCAGCCCTGTTGGAAATCGCGGGCTGGCAGGAAGCGGAAGATACGTTCGTCGCCCGTGAACGTCACTTGCAGGCCATCGATGTCGGCGCGAAGCATCTCGCGCTCGCCCGCACCGAGCTTGAGAACCCCCTGCCTGCGCTCGAACTCTTCGCCGAAAACCTGCGCCTCGCGCAGAATGCGCTCTCGCAGATTACCGGCGAATTCTCCCCGGATGACCTGTTGGGCGAGATTTTTGGCCGGTTTTGTATCGGGAAATGACCCGGCATGGCATAGAATTCCCACTACTCCAGTAACCATCACAAGAGCTTCATCGTGAGTGTTTTTTCCTCTTCCGCCGAGGGCGATTGCGCGCCCGAACGTATCGTGATCGCCACCCGCGAGAGCCGGTTGGCGTTGTGGCAGGCCGAACACGTCAAGGCGCGGCTCGAGGCGGTTTATCCGGGCTGCCGGGTCGAACTGCTGGGCATGACCACGCGCGGCGATCAGATACTGGATCGGCCATTGGCCAAAGTGGGCGGCAAGGGGCTGTTCGTCAAGGAACTGGAGGCGGCGCTGCTCGAAGGGCGCGCGGACATCGCGGTGCATTCGATGAAGGACGTGCCGATGGTCATGGGAGAGGAATTCGCGCTGGCCTGCGTCATGGCGCGCGAAATACCGTTCGATGCGTTCGTGTCCACGCGCTATGCCTCGCTCGACGACATGCCGCCGGGCGCGGTGCTCGGCACTTCGTCGCTGCGGCGCGAATCGCAGATTCACGCCCAGTATCCATTTCTCGCCGTCACCAGCCTGCGGGGCAATCTCGATACCCGCCTGCGCAAACTCGACGAAGGTCAGTTCGACGCCATCATGCTTGCCGCCGCCGGGCTGCGCCGCCTGGGGCTGGAGTCGCGCATTCGCGCCGTGCTGCCTGCGGAGGTGTCCCTGCCGGCAGCCGGACAGGGGGCGATTGGCATCGAATGCCTGACGACGCGCGTCGATCTCGTCAATTGCCTGCAAGCACTGGCCGATGCCGAAACTACCGCCTGTGTCGCTGCCGAGCGCGCGTTTTCCCGCTCCCTGGCGGGCAATTGCGAAACACCGCTCGGCGCGTATGGCGAGATGCACGCGGGTCGCATGGTTTTACGCGGCTTCGTCGCCATGCCCGATGGCAGCCGTGTCGTGCGCGGAGAACGCGAGGGCACGGCGTTGGAGGCCGAGTCGCTTGGCCGGGCGTTGGCAGACGATCTGCTTGCCCAGGGGGCCGGAGAAATTCTGGCCGAACTGGGCTGAGGACGCATGACGATGGGCGGCGCGCTCAGCGGACGGACGATTGCCGTTACCCGCCCAACGGCGCAGGCCGAAGCCCTGTGCCGCGCCATCGAAGAGGCGGGCGGCGAAGCGTTCCGTTTTCCGCTGCTGGAAATCGTTCCCGTTACCGATCCTGCCGTATTTGAGTCCGTTGCGCTGCGGCTCGATACGTTCGATCTCGCATTTTTCGTCAGCCCGAACGCGGTCGAGCATGGTCTGGCCGGATTGCGGCAAATCCGGTCGTGGCCGCCGGGGGTGCGTGTGGCGGCGGTGGGTCAGGGCAGCGCCCGCGCACTCGACAGGCACGGCTTTGCCGAAGTGATTGCCCCGACGCAAGGGTTCGACAGTGAAGCGGTACTGGCGCTGCCGTCGTTTGCCCCCGAGGCCGTGCGTGGCCGCGCGGTGCTGATCGTGCGAGGCGAAGGGGGTCGGGAACTTCTCGGTGAAACCCTCTCGGCGCGTGGCGCGCGCGTCGAACATCTGTCATGCTATCGTAGACGTTGTCCGGCAACTGATCCAGCGCCGTTGTTGGAACTTGCCGCGTGCGGTCGACTCGATGCTCTTTTGATCACCACTGGCGAAGGGGTTGATCATCTGGTCCGGATCATCGGTGACGAAGGGCTTGCCCGCCTGTCGACCATTCCGGTTTTTGTATCGCATCCGCGCATTGCCGCACGCTGTCATCTGCACGGCCTGGAGCAGACTATCGCCGCCGATGCCGGAGATGACGCATTGTTACGCGCGCTCATTGCATTCTTTGGTTAAACTCTTTCGCCATGAACTCGCCTACTTCTTCAAACGACGACGGTTTG
>WRNU01000015.1 GCA_009776435.1 Betaproteobacteria bacterium
TCGGCGATGGAACCCTTTTCGATCCCGGCCACCATCCGCGCCAACTGCTTGATGAGGGTCTGCGGCGTCATGCAGGGGTTCGCCTCGATGATGTAGGTGTTTGGATGCGTCTTGGCGTAATGCTTGATGGCGAAGGTTTTTCCGGTGCCGACAAACCCCGTGAACACCGAAAAGTTGCGGTAACGCCGCGCCATGTCGCAGCACATGTGCGCGAGGCGGAATACGCTCGTTTCGACGGCTTCAGTAAATTTCCCGGCCTTGTCGGTATGTTCGATGGCCGCTGTGACGCTTTTCAGCAGCTTTGTGGGAGAGGCCGGGTACATCCCATTGAGTATTTGAGACAGCGAGGCGGGCGATACCCTTGCCAGACGGGCGAGCGCGTTGCGTGAATATCCGCTCTGGTGCAACCACTTCAATATCCAGCCGATGTTGTAAATGTCTTCTTCGCTATAGGTGTACTGGTTTCTTTCGGACGGGGCCGTAGAGGCCGTTTCTGATTGCGCTTGGGGTTCGAGTATGGCTTCCATGCTGTTCTCCGCTACAAAAGGCTGTTAAACGGGTGTTAAACGGGGGTCGTTAAAGGTCAAAAAGCGTGATTTCGTCGCCATCCGCTGGCGGCAGGCGTTTTGGGTCGTTTGTGATTGCAGGCATAGCCGAATCCACTAGGGCGTCGGCGTCGAGCACAACCCCGGCGCGTGCACGCTGCTCGGCCATCTTCTTTTCGAGCCGCTTCATGGCGTCTGCCGCGCGCTGCTCGCGTTTTTCGTCGAGCCGGGTCTTGTCGATGGCGTCGATGGCACTGATGAGACGGGCGTCGCAAATCCATCGGCCTTTCAGGTCGCGGACAACGGCCACCGCGTTGTCCATCAGGTCGTATTCCAAAATCACTTTGGCGTGGTTGTAGGCGTGCAGATCGGGATGCCCGTATTCCCTGCGGCCATGCTTGACCGACGCGCGGCGCACGGTGAGCGTGACGGCTTGGCGTTTCAATTCGGCCACAGAGGCGGCGGGCGGTAACGGTTGCAATTCGCCCCACAACTCGGCGCGCGTCACGCTCTTGTCTTCGGGGTGCGCGCGGCGCACATACCGAGCGATCCATGCGTTGAACGCAATCGTGAACTCGGCGAGAGACGGCAGTTGCAACCGGCCCGCCTTGACTTCGCGCACGATACGGTTCAGCGCGTCCGGCGCGGCGTCATCTCCGCAGTAAAAGGCCGGGAATTCAATCTTGATGAAATCTTCCTTGACGGTGCGGAAGAACCGCTCGACCCATCCCTTGCCGTGCGGGTTGCCGGGAATGGAGTGAATAATCTGCTGGACGCCCGCGCGGGAATAGAAGCCGGTGAGTTCGCCATCCATGAAGCGGTTTTTATAGCCGCTACCGTTGTCGACGTAGAGCATCGGCGGCACATGCCCCCAGCGCGTAAAGGTTTCCGCCCACATGTTCTGGACGGCATAGGTTCCTTCATGCTCATCCGCGCGCCAACCCACCGGCACACGGCTACGCAGGTCGATGGCGCAGGTAAACTCCGGCCTCCAGATGTCGCCTGTTACGGGATGCGCGAGATAGATGTCGCCCCGGTAGCCATCGGCCACATACACGTCGCCGGGCAGCGCGTTCGCCGTGCAGCGTCGAACATATGCCCTTTCGGTGAGCCGGTAGAGTTTCTTGCCCAGCCGTGCCGGACTGTACCTTCCAACCTGCGCAGGGACTGATGAGAGGTAGCCCCGCACCTGGTCGTAGGTGACGACAAAACCATCGACTTCGCGCAGACGGTTGTAGACCGCCGCCATGCTCGGCTTCGATGGCTGGTTGAAGTATTCGAGCGCTGGCCCCCACCAAGAGGCGGATTCGGTGACGCGCCCCTTGTGCTCTGGCAACAGGGCGTTGATGCCGCCCTCTTCATAGAGTTTCACCCACTCGAAGATGGCGGATCGCCCCGGCGTCGGACGACCCGATTTCGCCGCGCTGCGCAACGCGCTCGTAACATGCGGCGACAGTACCGACCCATGCGCGCGTTCAATCAGGTTTGCGATGGCAGAGGTCAGGGTCGAGTGCTGATCCGGTCGGTTCCGGATCGCCAGAACGATGGTTTCGCGGCAAACGGCCACCTGTCGGGCGCGATCCGAGGCTTCTTTCCACGGATCACGTTCGCGGAGCATCAACACTTGCGCCGTGGGCCGGATGGCAGGGCGGCGCGGGTCTCCTGGGACGATCTTCATAAGGGTTGCGGTGCGCATGATTTATGCCTCTTTGCGGGGGCGACCACGACCGCGCCGTTCTGGCGCAGGTTCGTGCAGTGACGCTTCTTCGACTCCATCGGCGTTTTCGAGCATTCGGGAGTCGATCAGCCAGCGTTCGGCCTCTTCGGGCGTCAGGATGTGCTGCCCCATGATCCGGGGCGGCAACTCGAATGGAGCCAGTTCGCGCATGCGGGCGATCACATCCAGAGCGCGAGCGGCGATGGCATTGGCCGCGACCCATTCCTGTTCCAGCCGCAAGCGGGCGTCTTCTGTTTCTCCGCTGGCTTCCTGCGCGAAATTCCGGAACAACCCTTCTAGCTTGAGTTCTGCCGTCTTCATCGCGCCCATGCAATAGGCACGGGCAATGACGGTTTCTTTCGGCATATCCGGGTCGGTAGCAGAGATGCCACGCTGAAGGCGCTCAATCCGGGTTTCTGCGGTATTGAGCCGCGTTTGTGCGGTGTCCTTTTCTTCGCGTAGCTTTCGCGCGAGGGCGCGCAACTGCGAGGCGGACATGCGGTCAAGATCATCCAGTTCGAGGATGTTCTGAATGTCGTCGTCTTCGAGGGTGAGCATCTCAAGGAACCCCTTGATGCCCTTCACACGCTTTGCCAAAAGTGAAACGGTTTCGCTTTTGTAAACTCGCGCCGCCGACCGCATGAAGTTCCGTGCCGTTCGTGGCGTAAAACCAAGGTGCTCGATACGCCCCTCAAACTCGCCGTGTGGCGTAACCGCTTTAAGCAAAAGAAGGTACTTACCCAATTCGATTGCATCCTCAACTGTTCGGCGCTGGTAGAACCGGATGCGCTCTTCGAGTACGTCGACCGCCAGTGAGCCCTCGTATCCGAGTTCACCCGCCAGAGATGAAGGGGATTCACTGCTGTCCAAAACGGAAACGGTTTCCGTTTTGATTTTTTCGAGGCTGCCGCCGATGCCGAGGTCGATTTCATCGTTACTCATGGCAGCCCTCCTTCAACCCAAGGGCTACAGCAACCTTGTGCGCCTTGCCATGCGTCCCCTTGTTGAATCCGTTCAGTACCCTGATAACGGCTGGGTAGTCGGTTACGCCACGTTCTTCCGCCCATTCTTTGATGGTTTTACCCTCCTTCCGAATACGGGCTTTGACGTGCTCTGTGTTCATGTTCTACACTCCTAGTAAGTTGCTTTACAATGCAACTGATTGGTAGCCCAGATGATCAACTTTTTGGGAACATACGTCAACCTCTTTTTGGTAGCAGCG
Source organism: Betaproteobacteria bacterium (assembly GCA_009776435.1). Taxonomy (GTDB): domain Bacteria; phylum Pseudomonadota; class Gammaproteobacteria; order Burkholderiales; family Rhodocyclaceae; genus WRNU01. The sequence goes on from WRNU01000015.1 coordinate 3,485, forward strand.
TGGCAAAATCGATAGGTTCGCGTCTCAAGGAGGCGCGTGAAAAACTTGGCATGGATCAAGTGCGGTTCGCGGAGGAGCTTGGCATCCCGCGAAACAGCCTTCATCGTTACGAAACGGACGATCAGGTGCCCGGCGGGAAAGTGCTGGCGAAGCTGGCCGATCTGGGTGTCGACATCGTCTACATCCTGCGCGGCGGGAACAGTCTTAGCGTTGAGATCACAACGACAGAGATGCGGCTTATTCATGACTACCGAATGAGCCACAAGGATGTGAAAAAAGGTATTAAAGCGTTGCTCGCCTCAACAGCAGTCCGCGACGATGACGAGGGTGTTGATCTGTCCGAAACAGCCGCGTCAGAAGATAGCGACGGGCAACGCTCCGTGGAATCTGAGCAAAAAAAGAAGGTGCGGCGTAAAAACAAGCCTTGACGCGCTACCTACGTTACGGGAGGCTGTGGCGCTTTGAATTCTTCCAGAGAGGTCGCGCCATGCCGTTCTTAAAAACAATGCTCTTAGCCACTACTGTGGCGCTTGCCGTGATGGCCTGCGGGGAGTCCACGCCACGCGCTGTAGCAGAAACGCCCAAAGAAGTGGCCAGCACTGACAGTGCTGACGCCATGAAATTGACCATGCAGATGCTTGGGTCTTTGAAAACCTTAGATCAGGTTATTTCGACCGCACAACCTCAGATGACAGATGTTCATGGTGCGGATGTGAGTGTTGGGGCGGCATGGCTTGCGCTCTGGGGCGCGGAGAACCTGCGCTGGTCGGAGCTTCAGAAAGTCCCGGAGACAAAATACGGATTGGTGATGAAGGATTCAGACGCCCATCGTGGAAAGAGGCTGTGCGTCAAAGGACAAGTAATCGAAATCGCCCTGGATCGGACTGTGCCAGACCATAAAGTCTTTATTGGCGGGATGTTCAGCGGTTCCGGGAACATCTATCGTTTTATCGCCGTACAGTCGACCGGCGAAATCGTGCAGAACAGCAACGCCCGGTTTTGCGGCGTCGTTGCCGGACAGCAGCATTACGAGAACAGCATCGGCGGCGTTGCTCATGCTGTTCAGCTTGTCGGTATGTTTGATCTGCCTGAGAACAGGGATAAATGAAATCTCGCAGGAATACGCTGGTAGCCCCCAACCATTTTGCCGACGTCGGCAAAATGGTCGGTGGCTACGACGACGCCGGGGTGCCCGCATAGATGCAGGTCAACCCGGCCCAGTTTCGCGGGCGGGTTTCATTTCCTGCCCCCTCGCCTGGCTCGAAAGTTGTTTGCGCTTTTGAGGGCACAGGGCCGCCAGCTACGCTTTGCCCGGCGATGCCACGGCACAACGAAGCTCCTCCCGTTTTGAGTTCAGCGTTCGTTCCGACCATATTTCCGTAATGCCAATGCGTTCTGAATGCGTCGCCTTGTTTCGTCCCGATCCCACGCCCCACATCAACCCCCCGCCCGTTATCCCAACCCCGCCGAAATTCCCCGCGCAAATCGGGCACGCGGAAAGTGGTAGTGCCGTTGCCGGTCGAATACTTGCCGGTATTGGTTGACCACTCGCTATCGGCAACGATGTTGCCACTCGCCTGCGCGAACTCCCACAGCAACGGGCGTTCGGAACGATTGATTAACTGGCCAGCAGCAGGCACCCACACAAGCGGCGGATTGGTGCCACTGAAATCTTCCACCGCGCCAACAAACATCCTGTCGATGTAGTCCTTCATGTGCCTTGGCCTCAAAGCCACCGCAGCAAGGCTTCCGGCAAGCACTTCCGCCCAGGTCGCCAGCTTGATGATGCCTTGCTCAACCTCGGTCGCTTCTTCAACCTGCATCGTCGCCACGTCGAACAGGTTCCACGTATTTGAAAACCAGTAGTATCCGTGGTTATCGTAGGTCGTTTCATACAGATCAAAAACGTTCAGCGGGGTCGGCGTGTCGATCCATGCCTCGGCGACCATCGTCACGATTGCGGCCTGATAAGGGCCGTAATAGCTGGTCACAAGAATCTTCGTGCCTTCCGGCAGCGGCAGCGGAACCTCCGCAAGCGTTTGCTGATTGGCGACGATATTCCACACTTGCCCGACATAATGAATCGTGCCGTCGCGGCGCGCGAAAGTATTGGTGAGCGCATCACGCAGTTGCGTATTGGAATTCTTGTTGAGCGAAACCCCTGCCGACAAAATGAAGTTGGCGATTTCATTCTGAAGCGCATTCATGAAATCAGTCGTAATCTCGGTCGGCGGGCGTCCGGTTGCCACGTCTTCAGGAACGAACTGATTGTTCACATGGCCTGCGCCGTCAATAAGGTGCATAGTTGCCTCCAACTCCTGTAATGTCTTCAAACCAAATAGCGACATGCGCTTGGCGGAATGCTTCGAGCGCCGCCCGGAGGATTTCCGGATCAACGACAGAGCGGTAATACCTGACCAGCAACACGTAACGGGCGCGTCCGGCGACCGACCAGAGGCGCGCAGCCGGATCGCGTCCCGATCCGTCGCCAGCGTGCCGCCCGATGGTCATGGGCGCAAAAAGGTGGAAACACTGAACCAGCGGAACAGTGAAAGTCGTATTTGGCGCGTCGGCGCTCCACAGCCGGTCGCCGATACGTGCGCCGATAGCGCATGTCTTTCTCGGCAGCGTCTCAGTGATGCCCGCAGCCGCCAGCGCCTCATCACACACGCGCTGGTACTCGCTGATATGCCAGCTTGAGTATTTCGGATCGTGCGTATCGATGGCGTGTTTCAGCACACCCGGAATACCGGATTCCAGCCGCGCGAGTTCTTCTGCTGTGCCGCGCAACATGGCCGCGCCAAGCCCGCTCTCCGGCCACTCCCACGCCTTACCCGGTGGCAATAGGGCTCGGAGCGCGCCGGTAAAGTCATCAGCGGTGTGCGGTGACAGCCTCATCGCCACTCGATGCCCGTGAGCACCAGCACTTCACCCGGCGACACCTGGATGTTCTCCGTCGGGGCGATGCGGGTGTACTGGTTGGTGATGGTGGCGATGGCCGCGTCGAGTTCGGCCATGTTGAATACAGAGGCTTCCTCGTTTTCGGCGAGTACCGCAGCATTGATGGCAGCGGCGATACGGTCACGGATCAGGGCGTTATCGATGGCCGGATCGAGATGCAGGATCACGTCGACGGGGCGGAGGGTTGGCGCAGCCAGCCGCCAGTCTGCCGTGGCAGGAGCCACCGTAGCCAAAAACTCAGCAATGGCTGTCAGCACACCCGGCGGGGGTTGCCGGTTGATCGCACCGTCACAGACCGGGTAGACAAGCACCGTCCCGAACCCAAGCGCGTGCGGGAACACCAGCGCACCGCTGACAGCCGGATGAGATGACCTACACCAGTATTTGTAATCATCTGGCCGTCCGCCACGCGCGCCGCGCACGGTCATGGCCTGCCATTCGTCGGCGACTCGTAGACGCCAGTCATCGACGGTTTCTTCTGCAGCGCCGCCGGTCAGCCCGTCATCATCCACGACCATCGTACTGGCAACGCCGGGGAGCGGGTCAACCAGCGTCAGCTTTGCTCCGGCGGGCAGGTTGACAGCATCACCCGTGTCGACCGAGCGAATCGACACGTTTGCCACCCCCGAATTCGCCATGAAGTTCGCAGATACGACGCGGTAATCCAGTCCATTCGGCCCACGCAGAAGCGTGTCGGCCAGTACGACGCTACCCGGCGAGCCGGTTGCAAGTGCCGTGCCGATGGCGGGCATGGCGGTCAGGCGTGCGACGCCATAAAGCGCGGCCCACTCGTAGAGGCGCTCCAACTCGCAGGTCAGCGGGCTGCACTGTCGGTCAATCCAATCAAGATGCCCGTGCAGCCCGTGACATGCGCGAGCCCAGGCGTGAGACAGCGGCCCGCGCAGTACCGCAGGCATGACCGCAAGGTCGGCCTGGATGCGGGCGTCAAGCTCAAGCAGGGAGGGACGTTGGTAGTCAGGCATCGGACAATGGAACGCGCACTAAAAACTTGCGGCCATTGTGCAATCCTGTGATTTCGATCAGCAGGCGGGAAATGTTTCCAGCCGGATCGGTGGGTATTACCTCGCGCACGGCGATGCCTTGCAGTGCAGGCGTTGCTCGCGCGAGCACCCGCTCAATGATGGCGATGGTTTCCAGTCGCGCGGCAGCGGTGAGCGGCTGACGGCGCACATGCCAGAGGCCGCTACCGGCTTGCGGGTCTTTATACCAGCCGCGCCTGTCCCACTGTTCCCCGACGCGGCGCAGCGGGGCTTCGGCATCGGTGAAGAGCGCGGCATAAACGAGCGTCGCGGCAGCAGTGTTTGCGTCGGCGGGATCGTCTGGCGCGAGGTCGAACTCGCAAGGGGCGGTCTGGATGAGTTTTAACATTTAACTGCTTCCTCTTTCGCCCATGAGTTCTGAACGCCCGCCATCGCATCGATAACGTCTTTCATCTCAAGAGCGCCTCAAACATGTTTGTTTGAGCAGGGCGATCAGGATGATTGTTGAACAGACCGAATCGCTTAATCTTGATAAGCGCCTGCGTCAATTCCGCCATTTCTTCAATCAATCGGTCGATTGGTGTGCCAATATTCTTGTATTCCGGATGGCTCATTTTTTGCCTCACTCTACTGTGCCCGTTGACCCGCCACCGGGCTGCACGCCGGTGTGGGTGTGGGTGTCGCTGATGTCTTTGCCGTTACAGGTAATCGTCCCGACAATCTGGAAGTTCCCAGTAATGGCTGATGCAGTGCCTTCCTGTCCGAGTACAGACAACCCTTGATTCACGGTTGCAGATTGCGTCGCCCAGACTTGACCATCGAGCACGATTTCCGGGGCTTTCAGGGTGATCTTCGTGGCGGCGTTGATTTCGATGTTGCCGTCGCGCTGTATGTGGACGTAGTTCCCTTCGTCGTCGTGCAGGGCGACTTCCCCTTCCTTGAGGGCCATGTTGTATTGCTTGTCACCGATAACGATGGCGATGCCGTGCGAGCGGTCGCCGCTTGGAAACAACAGGTACGTTTGCGCTCCGGCCTTTGGGTAGTACGAAAAACCGTAGGGTTCGACGCGATCAATATTCGGCAGCACTTCGTCGGCAAGCACACGAGCCTGCACCTTGCTGTCTCCAACCAGCATCGCCACGCCTCGCGCGACAAGCAGTTGCAGCCGTCGCCACACCTGGTTAGACATCATCATCCCCTTCATCGTCTTCGCCGCTTCCGCTACCTCCTCCGCTTCCCGCGTAGGCATCTCGTTTCATGACGGTGAGCCGCGTCATGTGCCCGCCGCGATCATCGATCCGGAAAGCGCGCTCGCCGATCAAAAACACGTCGTTGATGCCTTCATCCGGAATCGTCACCCTGACTTGCGTGTTGATCTCCCACAAGCGCCACGCCTCTTCCGCCCGATAGCGCCAGCCTTGCACGGTGAGTTCAATGCGGTGTGCACGGGCAAGCCGCCGGTTGCGTTCGAGTTCGGCGCGACGCTCGCAGCTTCCAAGGCCATGCCCGTGACGATCCGCCATGATGTGCATCGGGCGGTAAAACTTGATGCCCCTGTCCCACACTCTGCCGGAGATGGCTTCGTCTTCGTCAGAGTTATAGCCTTTCACGCAGTACTCCGAGAACCGTAGGCTGTACTCATCAACGACTTCATATTCGAGGATGTGCTCGCCATAGATGAGGGCTGCGACAGGCGCAGCCTTTGTCGGTTCAGCCAGGATCAGACCGCCGTCAGTTGTCGGGTAGAGCAACAGGTTTGCGGTGCGCGCGGCGTTGATGAGGGCGTTCGAGGGGTTTTCGCACTGCATGGCGAATTCTTCGACCGTTTTTGTTTTGGCGGCGATCTTCAAAGGCACTTTTAATTCATCACAAAGCCGCTTTGCAATCTCGCCCAACGTAAGCCCTGAGAGCGTCTTGGATAGCTGCGTGTCAATCAGTTCACGCGCAATCGAGCGCCCCTCGATGGAGATGTCGTGGCTATCCCTGCCAACGCTGCGGGATAACTTATCCAGCCGCACGGTGGTGACAAGCTGATTGCCGATGAGCACCTTGATGACGGTGTTGGCAGTGATGCCGAGGTTGTTCCCTGTTCCCGGTGCGGTAATGGAGAGATTCAGGCTGGCACAGAGATCATCAACCGAGGCACGCACCTCGGCACGCTGCCACCAGCCGTAGCGGATGCCGTCAAACTGGAGTTCGATCTGTGCATCATCCATTGACCACTCCGTTCACGAATAAGGGGTGACGGACGGCATTGCGTTGCAAGAAGATTTCTTCATCGACGCCCAGGTTGTGCGCGATGAGCACGGCGGGCAGCGGATGCGCGACGTTTCGGCTGACGGCAGGCTTGATGTCCTGGTCGAGCAGTGCACGGACAACGGCGGCGCGGGCGTTTTCTGTCGCTTGAAACACGTCATCCGGGGCGGACGGCAGAATGCCGTTGATCGCCTTGTCAATAGCAGCAAGCGCCTGATCGCGGTCAGTCTCGGAGGGGTAATCGGCNACNGCAACCGAGAGCGCGGCGGCGGCAATCAACCGCTGTTCNAGGGCGTATTCCGTGCGCAGATTGGCAAGCANCGCCGCATCCGACGCGCTTGCGCCCGTGAGCGTGACCGCTTTGCGTGATGTCCCGGCAGCCTTTCCGATGCGCCCGACGATCCCAGCGCGCGATCCGGGTTGCAGGTCGGCGGCAATGTTTCGCCCGTCGCCGGTCGACAAACCGAGCGCGTGAGCAATGCCGAGCAGCGCGTTGGCGTAGGCGCTCGGCAACGCAGCGATGGCGGCAAGATCGGCCTTGACACCCTGTATCACGTTCATCGCTGTCGATGCCCAGGCAAGCGGCAGCGTGGCGAGTGAGATGATTTTGCGCAAACCTTCAAGCCGCTGATGGACGGCGGCGACATAACTTTGAAGCGCATTAGCGGACATGGGTTGCAGGTCGAAATCTTCGACCGCTGCGGCAGCGGCATCCCGGCAAGCCGCTTGCGCCACATCGCTGTAATCGAGTTCAGGCTGAAGGATTTCTCCACCGGGCACAAACTCAACCTTGACGGTGCAATAACCGCCTTTCTCGTTCGTCTCGGACACTGACCATTCATGGGCGCGCACCCATAACGAGCCGAGCCACGGGTGGATGAGCCAGTCCGGGCCGGGTTCGGCCAGCAGCGTCAGAAACTCGTTCCGTGGTTGGTCGTAATCCGGGCCGATAAAGTAAGCGGTCAGGCTCCAGTCCCATGCCTTTTCGCCGAAGTCTTCGACGCGCGGCACATTCGCGCCGGGGTATTCGTGCACGACCAGCCGCCGCCCGCCCTTGGCGTCGTGGCTCTCGGTGAGAAATTCAAAGTCCCGGAATGTGGCGCGGGACATACGGTCTGTCCAGGGCATGGCTTTGCCGGATGATGTGATGACCGCAGTATCAAACGGTCAATCGCACAGGCGCAGGCGGGAAACGTTTCCAGCCTGAGAGGGGGCAAGCGGGTGCGTCATGATGCCAGCGCATCTTTCGATCAATTCACTTCCGATCAACCTGATGGAGACTGTCATGTTGTGTGTCGTCCTGACTGCACTTGCAACACTTGCTATTCCTGCCGCGTGCGTAATGGCTGCGCTTATTTTCTTCCCCGATAAATGGTGGAGGATGTGAAAAAAGGGCCGTGTCGATCAGTGGCGGCTTACAGGATCGACAGCCCGACGATCATCTCTTTTTCCGGTGGTAGAACCTCCGGCCTGATGCTGTACCGCATCCTTGAAGCCCATGACGGAAAACTGCCAGATGATATACATGTCGTGTTTGCCAACACGGGCAAAGAGATGCCGGAGACGCTTGACTTCGTGCAGGAGTGCAGCCAACGGTGGAATGTGTCAATCACCTGGGTAGAGTACGCCGATCACAACGACCCACAACTGCGCTGGAAAATCGTGGACTACGCCAGTGCATCACGGCATGGGGAGCCGTTCGCCGCGATGATCGGGCGTCGGAAGATGCTGCCGAATCCAGTGATGCGGATGTGCACCGGACACCTGAAAGTTCGCCCGAAGAAACTATACGTACAGCAGGTTCTCGGATGGACTGAATGGGATGTTGCAATCGGGTTCCGCGCAGATGAGCTGCACAGGGTTGCGCGGCTTTCCAAACCACATAAAGAACCATATGAGCGTTTCGCGCCTCTCGCGCGGGCAGGTATTACTGCCGTCGATGTATCTGCGTTTTGGCAGGCGCAACCCTTTGACTTACAGCTACCGAACCACAACGGAAAAACGATGCACGGAAACTGTGATCTGTGCTTTCTGAAAGGCGCAGGCCAGATCATGTCACTGATCCGGGAATGCCCAAGTCGGGCGAAATGGTGGATGGAGCAGGAAAGCCGGATTACTACCACCGGCGGACAGGGACACCTGTTTCGTAAAGATCGCCCTTCTTACGCGGACATGTTCCGCATCGTTGAAGAGCAAGATGAATTTCCGGGCTTTGACGATTTCGCAGTCATGGACTGCGCTTGCACGGATTGAGGTAAAAAATGGCAAACGCTGATGTTGAAATCCGCCTGCGCCTGAACAACGAAGCATCGCAAGGCGTAAAGAAAGCCGAACAGGATGCCCAGAAAGGCGCAGAAAAAACCGCGACGGCAACCGAGCGTGCGGCAGCAAAAGCGGCAACGGCGGCTGAACGCGGCGCAGCACAGCAGCGGAATGCGTATAAGCGCACAGCGCAGGCGCGCGAACAGCTTGGAATTCGCTCTGAGCGAACCATCCAGCGCGAGATCGACCGCACGGTCGCCGCCTATAACCGACTTGCACGCTCCGGCACAGCATCATGGCGTGAGCAGAGCCGTGCCGCCGAGCAGATGCGCCAGCGGGTGACTCAACTCACTAATGAGATGGGTAGGCTCACCGCCAAGCAAAAGGCAGTGGGGGCACTGAAAGGCGGCGCATCCATGGCGGCAGGAATAGGCGCAGCCGGGATGGTGTTGAAGTCACCCATATCGAAAGCGATGTCATTCGACGAAAGACTGGCTCACATTGCAAACAACGCCTTCGCCGAACGTGATAGAGAGGGGCGGATTCAAGGCATCGATCAACTTCGTGCGGCAGTCAATTCTGCTGTTATGAAGGGTGGTGTCTCGCAGGATAGCGCGGCGGATACGATGGATACGCTTGTTTCATCGAGCCTGATGAGCGTTTCTGAAGCATCCAAAATGTTGCCAGAGCTTGCCAAAGCGGCAACGGCATCTGGTGCGGACATCAGCGAGTTGACAGATATTGCCCTGTCTTCCATGCGGACGTTTGCCATCACGGCAGAGGAAATCCCAAACATCCTGAATCAAGCCGTTGCTGCCGGACAGGCTGGTGGTTTTACGTTGAGCGGGCTCGCACAGTTTTTGCCGAGACACATGGCACAAGCGGCAGCGTCCGGCATGTCCGGGCGTAGCGACTTTGCGTCACTTGCTGCGCTTAACCAGGCTGCGCTACGCACGGCAGGGAACCAGGAAGAAGCCGGACGTAATGTACAGACCATCCTGAGTCTTTTGAACGACAAGTCAGTTGCGGAGCAACTGAAAAAAAAGACAGGTGTAAATCTGTCAAAACACCTTCAATCTGAAAAAGCAAAGGGCGTCAGTTCGCTCGACGCCTTTGCTGGCCTGCTGCAAAAAAGTGTCGAGAAGAACAGTGGCTATAAAGCCTTGCAGGTCAAGCTGGCGAGCGCGAAAAACGACGAAGAACGCACAGCGACGCTCGAAGGCATGGCAGCCATTGCGCAGCGTTCCAGCATCGGGAACATCGTCACCAACCGCCGCGCAATGATGGCCCTTCTAGCGATGATGAATGAACAAGGCTACATGCAGGATGTGCGCCGACAGATCATGGAAAACGATGTGGCATCTGGCGGTGCAGTCGACAGGAATTTTGAAGTTATCGCTAGTCGGGCGGGTTTCAAGACCCGTCAAGCTGGTGAGGCATTGTCCATCTCGCAACAGGGAGCACTTGGCAATCTCAACGAAAAGATCGGCGAAGCAGCCGAGGCGTTCAGCACTCTGGCGGGAAAGTATCCTGAACTGATTGGTGCAACAACACTGGCAACAACGGCTCTGACTGCTTTCGCTGGTGCTACTGGGCTGGCGACGATTGCGATGGGAGGGAAAGGGATTGGTATTGGAAAGGCTGCGGGCGCAGCGAAATCGCTAGGGGCAGGCGCAGTCAGAGCTGTAGCCGGTGGAGCGGCACGCATTGCAGCGACACAAGGTATGTCGCTGGCGGGTGGCGCGGCCTCCGCAGGTGCCGCGACAACGGCTGCGGGGGTTGCCGCAGCGGGGGCAGCCGGGTACGCGACAGGAAAGTATCTGGTTAATCCCGCACTAAACTACGCAGCAAAGAAGGCAACCGGCAGCGAGCATGAAACCTTCGGAACGTGGTTGTACAGCCTTTTCAACGGGGACAAGGAAGCTGAGATCGAGAAGATGCTGGCCCCGACGCCTCTTCCCCAAAAGCAGGATGTCGACATCAACGCGCAGTTGAAAGTCGGCCTTGCTCCTGGCCTTGTTCTTCAAGGTCAATCAGTGCAAACAAGCGGGGGTGGAAATATCCGGATGGATACCGGTAACTTGGTAACTGGAGCGCCCTGATGCAGTACACCATTGATTTTGATACCGACAGATTTTCCCGACTGATGGGTGCATTGCGCCAAGCACTGGACGATCCACAAGACATGTTGACCAGCTTTGGGGAGTCGCTGCTGAGAGTCAACCGTGATAGACACAGACAGGGCGTATCACCTGACGGTTCGCCGTGGGTGGCACTCAAACGCCCGGACGGTAATCGCAAAGGAGGCCCGCTCAACAAGACGGGCAGAATGCTGGCAAACCTGCACTATCAGGTTGATGGTGACGTGCTCAGGCTCGGTTTTGATGGTGGAGACGGATTCCCGGCGAAATACCATCAAGAGGGTTCACGCGCCCACGCCATTGAGGCGAAGAACAAAAAGGCGCTCGCTTTCATGGGTGTCGTCCGCAAGCGAGTCAGCCACCCTGGTCTGCCTGCGCGCCCCCTTGTTGGCTTTCCTGAAAGCGATCAAAGGCTCATTGAAAGGGTTGCCCAAGACCACATTGAAGCGGTTTCAAACGGGCTTTAACGAGGTACTACACGAAACAATGACGCACTTTTGGCGAGTAAAAAAATGGCTTCCGGAAAGGTACGGCCAGCCATGTCGGATCATGGCAACAGGGAAGATGAATTCAGTACTCATTGAATTTGCTGACGGCACCCGCACCGTTACATGTCGGTATTTTGTGAGACGACTAACCGGGAAAAATCCACCGGGCACGGTTTAATTTTCCAGCATTTTCATACCGAATTTCCCCCGAAAAATCCCCTAATTCGTCCGGAAATCAAGATTCTTTTCAGAGGCTGGTTTTTCCAATAACCACGCGGGTTTCAGCCCGATTTTACTTGTCTCGTTCTGTCCGGTTTCTACCCCCTCCCTACTGTGATCCAGAAGATGGATGACTGAGACGATCTCCCCCCAAAAAAGCATTCCCGCGTTCGACGACGCCACCCGAGCGGTTGTCCGCCTCCAGACACGGTGTGCCGCATTATTTTTGTGTTACCTGCAAGCATGTCATGGAGGAATTGTGGATAATCCTCCGTCTCTACCATGCTTTTCACGCGCGTCACCATGCCCACGGTCGTCTCATCCCTCCGTTGCCTCATCGTCCCGCTCGCGGTCGTCGCCCTGCTTGCGGCCTGCAGCAAGGACGAGGATGCGCCCGCGCCGCGTCCGGCGCTGACAATAACGGTGGCAAACCCTGTCACCGAAACCTGGCCCGTTCGCATCCCGGCTAACGGCACGGTTGAGGCATGGCAGGAGGCCGTGGTCGGCTCCGATGTGCAGGCTTTGCGACTGGCTCAGGTGCTTGCGGATGTGGGCGACACGGTGAAGGCAGGACAGGTGCTCGCGGTGTTCGACGATGAGCCGGTCAAGATCGAGGTTGCACAGGCAAGGGCGGCGCTCGCGCAAGCGCGTAGCGCCCTGGAGACCGCCCAGGACGATGCAGAGCGGGCAAGAGCCTTGCGCGGCAGCGGGGCATTGAGCGATCAACTCATCGCCAGATACCTGACCACCGAGCGAAGCGCAAACGCTCAACTTGCCGCCGCCCAGGCAACGCTTGCGGCACAGCAATTGCGCCTGACCCGCACTCGCGTGCTCTCGCCGGATGACGGCGTAATCTCGGCACGATCCGCGACGGTGGGCGCGGTATTCAGCCCCGGCGGAGAGCTTTTCCGGTTGATCCGGCAGGGACGTCTGGAATGGCGGGCGGAATTGACCGACACAGAACTGGAAAATATCGCGCCCGGCGCGCGGGTACGGCTCACGCTTTCGGATGGTCGAACCATCGAAGGCTCCGTCCGGATGGTTGCGCCGACGCTCAATGCGCGCACGCGCACGGGATTCGCTTATGTCGACCTGCCGACGGATGCGGCGGTGCGCCCGGGATTGTTCGCGCGCGGCGAGTTCGATCTGGGCGAACGCACGGCCATGACCGTGCCGTTGCAGGCGGTGAGCATGCGCGAAGCGTTCAATTATGTGTTCCGGCTGGAACCGGACGGATCGGTGCGTCAGTTGAAGGTGACGACGGGTCGGCACGCCGGGGATCGTGTGGAAATTCTCGATGGCCTCGAGCCGGAGGCGAAAATTGCCTCGGTGGGCGCGGGTTTTCTCAACGATGGCGACCGGGTGCGGGTTGTCGAGGAGTGAGGAGTCGAGAAGTAAGAGGTGGGACGGAGAATGAATATGGCGAAAATTGATGTCCAGGGAACATCCATTACGGTCTACTCAGAAAATGACATGGACTTCATTTCCCTGACCGACATGCTCAGAGCCAAGGAGGGGGATTTTTTCATTTCCGACTGGCTACGCAACCGCAACACCGTTGAGTTTCTAGGCATCTGGGAGCAGGTACACAACCCCGCTTTTAATTATGGCGGATTCGCCGCAATTAGAAGCCAGGCAGGTCTCAACAACTACAAGCTCAGTGTCAAGGAATGGGTGCTTCAGACCAATGCCATCGGGCTTGTAGCCAAGGCCGGTCGCTATGGTGGCACGTATGCCCATCAGGAAATTGCTTTCGAGTTCGGCATGTGGATCAGCGCCGAGTTCAAGATCTATCTCATCAAGGAGTTCCAGCGCCTCAAACAAGCCGAACGCGAGCAACTAGGCTGGGACATTCGCCGTAACCTGACCAAGATTAATTATCGCATCCATACTGACGCCATCAAAGTCAGGTTGATTCCGCCGCAACTGACGACGCAACAAATCAATAATATCTACGCCTGCGAAGCCGATCTGTTGAACGTGGCGCTGTTCGGTAAAACCGCCAAGCAATGGCGAGATGAGAACCCAGATAGCAAAGGCAACATCCGCGACGAGGCCAACGCCGCGCAATTGGTGTGCCTGGCCAATCTGGAAACACTGAACGCGCATTTCATCCATCAGGGGCTTGTGCCAGCGGAACGACTGAAACTACTGAACCAGACTGCAATACAGCAGATGAAGCTGCTGATTGCGGACACCAAAGTCCGGCAACTGGAGGGGAAGAAAAAACCTTGAAACCCCTCCTTAAAAATCTACCCCAATGCCACACCCGATGCCTGTCTCTACCATGCCCACGGTTGCCTCATCCTTTCGCTGCCTCATCATTGCTCTGGCCGCCGGAGGCGAAAATCGCATCAATGGGCGCAGGTTTTCTCAACGACGGCGACCGGGTGCGGGTCGTCGAGCAATGAGCGGCAGCCACGCATGAACATCAACGTTTCGGCGTGGTCGATCCGCAATCCGATCCCGCCCATCATGCTTTTCGTGATGCTGTGCGTGGGCGGGATTTTCGGTTTTCATCACATGAAAATCCAGAATTTCCCCGACATCGAAATGCCGATCGTGTCGGTTGTGGCCTCGCTGCCCGGAGCCGCGCCGGGGCAGCTCGAAAGCGATGTCGCGCGGCGCATCGAGGATTCCATCGCCACGGTGCAGGGACTCAAGCACATTGCCACTTCGATTCAGGATGGCCGGGTGTCGATGCTGGTCGAGTTTCGGCTGGAAAAGGACATTCAGGAGGCGGTCGACGATGTACGCTCCGCTGTGTCGCGCGTCCGTTCCGATCTGCCGTCCAACCTGCTCGACCCGGTCATCAACCGCGTGGATATGGCCTCCCAGCCTATCCTCGCTTACGCCGTGCGCTCGCCGCGCCGGGATGACGAGGCATTGTCGTGGTTCATCGACAATGAGCTGTCGAGGCGGCTACTCGCCGTCAAGGGGGTCAACGCCGTAAAAAGAGTCGGCGGCGTCAGCCGCGAGATACGGGTGACGCTCGATCCGCTACGCTTGCAGGCGCTGAACGCAACGGCAACGGAAATCTCGCGCCAGATTCGACAGATGCAGACCGAAACCGCAGGCGGGCGCATCGACATGGGCGGCGGCGAACAGCCGATGCGCACGATGGCAAGCGTGGCTTCAGCCGAGGAACTGGCGCGCATGCAAATCCCGCTCATGGATGGCCGCCGCATCCGGCTCTCCGATGTGGCAAGCGTTCAGGATACCGTGGCCGAGACGCGCTCGATCGCCCTGCTGGACGGGATTCCCGTCGCCGGGTTTGAAATCTCGCGCAGCCGGGGCGAAAGCGAGGTCGAAATCGGCGCGGGCGTGCAAGCCGAACTGAAAAAAATTCTCGCCGCCAATCCCGACCTCGAAATCGTCGAGGCCTTCAATTTCGTCAGCCCGGTACAGGAAGAATATGAAGGCTCCATGCGCATGTTCCTGGAGGGGGCAGTTCTGGCCGTACTCGTCGTTTTCCTTTTCCTGCGCGACACGCGCGCGACCGTCATTTCCGCCGTAGCGCTGCCGCTGTCGGCAATCCCTGCCTTTCTGGGCATGTACCTGTTCGGGTACACGATCAACCTCGTTACCTTGATTGCGCTCTCGCTGGTGGTCGGCATTCTCGTCGACGATGCCATCGTGGAGGTCGAGAACGTCGTGCGCCATCTGCGCATGGGAAAAACGCCCCGGCAGGCGGCGTTCGATGCCACGGCGGAAATCGGTCTGGCCGTGGTGGCGACTACTGCTACGCTGGTGGCCGTCTTTTTGCCGACCGCATTCATGGACGGCATCGCCGGGCTGTTCTTCAAGCAGTTCGGCTGGACGGCCTCGCTCGCCGTCATCATGTCTCTGGTCGTCGCCCGGATGATCACGCCGATCCTCGCCGCTTTCATGCTCCGGCCCTTCACGCAGGATCACAGTGAGCCGCGATGGGTGCTGTGGTACGCGAAAAGGGCCGAATGGTGCCTGAAGCATCGCGCGTTTACCGCCCTTTGCGCGGGCGCTTTCTTCATTGCTTCCGTTATGCTGATTCCCCTGCTCCCTGAAGGTTTCATGCCGGGAGACGACAATTCTCAAACCCAGGTCTACCTCGAACTGCCGCCCGGTTCGACGCTCGAACAAACGCGCCAACTCGCCGCAGAAACCCGCGAGCGGCTCATGCGACTGGAGCATGTGGAGCGCATCTATTCCACTATCGGCGGTGGCAGCGCCGGGGCCGATCCTTTTGCGTCCCTGCTTGCGGGCAGCGACGTGCGCAAGGCCTCCCTCACGATCCAGCTTTCCCCGCGCGGCAAGCGCCCGCGCAAGCAGGTCATCGAACACCAGATCCGCGCCGCGCTCGAAACCCTGCCAGGCGTTCGTCTCAAGATCGGGCTGGACAACTCCCGCGAAAACTACGTTCTCTCCCTCACGGGCGACGACCCGGAGACGCTGCGTATGGCGGCGCTTGCCCTCGAACGCGATCTGCGCGCGATGGAGGGGCTTGCCAACATCAAGTCCACCGCCAGCCTCATCCGCCCGGAAATCGCCGTTCGGCCCGATTTCGGCCGTGCCGCCGATCTCGGTGTCACCAGCCTGGCCATTGCCGATACGTTGCGCATCGCCACCCTTGGCGACTACGACGCGGCACTGGCCAAGCTCAACCTGTCGCAACGGCAAGTGCCCATTCTCGTGAGACTCGACGACGATGCCCGCCGCGATCTTGCCATGATCGGGCGGTTGACCTTGCCCGGCTCACGCGGCCCGGTGATGCTCAGTGAAATTGCCTCACTGGAGATGTCCGCCGGCCCGGCGCAGATCACGCGCTACGACCGCTCGCGCTCCGTCCGGTTCGAGATCGAACTCGGCGGCATGCCAATGGGCGAGATTTCAAAGCGTGTTTTCTCCCTGCCTTCCGTGCGTGCGCTGCCGCCCGGCATGAATCTCAGGGAAGTCGCCGATGCCGAAGCCATGAATGATCTCTTCCTGAATTTCATGCTCGCCATCTTCACCGGCATCCTGTGCGTCTATGCCGTGCTCGTGCTGCTGTTCAAGAATTTCCTGCACCCGCTCACGCTGTTGACCGCCCTGCCCCTGTCGCTTGGCGGCGCTTTCATCGGGCTGTTGCTGACCGGCTCCAGTTTTTCGATGCCTTCCCTGATCGGTCTCGTTCTGTTGATGGGCATTGCCACCAAGAATTCCATCCTGCTCATCGAGTACGCAATCACCGCGCAGCGAGACCGGGGGCTTGAACGGTTCGACGCCCTGCTCGATGCCTGCCGCAAGCGTGCGCGTCCCATCGTGATGACCTCCGTCGCAATGACAGCGGGCATGCTGCCGCTGGCGCTCGGGTTGGGCGCGTCCGACACTAGTTTTCGCGCCCCGATGGCCATTTCCGTCATCGGCGGACTCGTCACCTCCACGCTCCTGAGCCTGCTCATCGTGCCGGTGGTGTTTACCTACGTGGATGATTTCGCGCGCTGGATCGGGAGAAAAACGCAAAAAATCACGTGCGAAGCGCGCTAACTCTATAGCCTCCCTCTCGAGGGAGGTGTCGTGCGCGCAGTGCGTGACGGAGGGAGTCCCCCCCACCATTACAGCAGGGTGACTCAGACAAACTGGGCGCTACATCACTGGGAAAGCACCCATTGCACCAGATTCTTTATCTGTGCCTCATCGTTGGCAGGAGAGGTTCTGACGTTCTTGTGTTCATCCTCTTTTCCATCCAGAAACTTCACCTTTGGATTGGATGTGAGGTGCTTGACGAGTTTGGCTTCAGCCTGCGCGTCTTTCCGGTATTTTTCTGCGAGCTTGTTAAAGGGCGTGGCATCCCTTCCTGGCTCGTGGCACTTGCTGCAGGTGTTACGCTTCGCCAACGCTTGGGCCGCGTCGACATCGACAGCCTGGGCCGAAGCGCAACAAGCGAGCATCGCAACGAAAAGGAGCGTTTTTCGTTTAGATAAAAAATGACTCATTCTTTCATTCCTCCTGATGATCGTTCATCGGTAACGGAAAAACGCTGGAATGATCCGGCGAAAGTTCCACCTGTCCAGTCAAAGTCGAGAGAAATCCACCCGGCAAGCGCAGGCCGCAGATCAATACTTTTCTCCTCTGACGCAAGGTTTTGACTGTAAGGCAAGCAGTACCGTTCCACAATGAGGTATATCAAGATGCTTGTATTTCGCATACATACCGTCCTCTTTCCCCTCTGTCGACTTGCCGCAGCCGGTGCAAACGCCCCATACGCTTCATGTGCAACACCCAGACTGCTGCCCCTGAAATTCGCTCGGCATACCAGCTCGTATCGAGAAATCTTCGTCCTTCATTGCTGGGTCACTCAAAACCACGACACGGTTCAAGGATAAAAGTCGGTCCCGCTTCGCCCTGAATGTTTGTTATAATGAGAAGTTATGCCCGACCGGGTTGAGATCAAAACCAGAGCAAGGAAATCATGTCATGAGCATTAGCAAGAAGAAAATCATCGGTGCAGCCGTCCTGGCTGCGGTGGTATCCATTGGCGGCACTTATTGGGCAAGCAAAAGCACTGAAAACAGATTCCGCGAGAGCATGGAAAGCGTGGAAAAAATAGCCGACTATGGCATCAAGGTGACAGTGCTCGATTATCAACGCAGTTTTTTCAGCGCGACGGCACGTACCGAATGGGTATTGAAGGATACCCGGGAAGAAACGGAGGAGCAGTCCGGGAAAAAACCGTTGACCCTGACCTTCAACCATAGCATCAAGCATGGCCCCTTGTTGGCTTTTGCCTCCGCTGCGCGTATCCATTCCGAGTTGGTGCCGACTGCGGAATTTACCAACTCGCTCGTCGAAGCGTTTGGCAGCGACCCGTTTGATGGCAAGACGCCACTCACGGTTGTATCGACATTCGGTTTGGCCGGAGGGAGTCATGACCGCTTCATTTTGCCCAAATTCGATGCTTCGATTTCACCCAAAACCGATGATTCAGCCGAAACCGATGATTCATCCCCAAAAGTGCAAACCCAAGTGTCTTGGGGCGGACTGAACGGCGAGATCACTACGAATTCCAGCTATTCAAAAATCAAGACGAAAATCGAGTTGGGCGGCTTGACATTGGCCGAAAATGTCCAGAATCAACCCGAAGGGAACCTGCTCCAGATGGGGCGCGCCTCGCTTCAGGCCGATCTGGCGAAACCCTCGGGCTACGAGAATTTTTTCATCGGTACCTTGAACATTGCCATGGACAAGCTCTCATTCAGGAACACTGACAAGGACACGGGAGAAATTCAAAGTTTTGCGCTCGAAAACGTAAACACCGAAACCGACACATCGCTCAAGAAAGGGGGGATGAATACGAAAATTCGGTTCGGCGCAAACATGCTCCAGATGGAAGGAAAATCGCAGTTCGCCATCGACAAGCTCGGAGTCACGCTCATGTACGAGAACGTTGATGCCAATACGGTGGAAGCCATTTCAGGGCTTGCTAAAAATGCCCAGGACGAGGAGCAAAGACAGCAGGAATTGTTCCTCGTTCTTCAGAAACAGGCCGAGCCGTTGCTGAAACGCAAGCCCACGTTCTCCATCAAAGACCTGAACGTGACCACGCAGGAAGGCGTAACGAAAGGAAATCTGCGCATCGCTTACATGGGCAATGGTGATCCCGACCAATTATCGCCAAACGATCTGGCGGTCGATTTCAAGTTCAACGTGCCAAATGCGTTGCTTGTTCGCCTGTTTGAGGACAAAGCCTCTGAATCGATCAGTTCCCTGGTCGAAGAGGGTGTTCTGATAGAGAAGGACGGCATCCTGAGCATCGACGCGAGCTTCAAAAAAGGCGCTCTGACCCTGAACGGCAAACAGGAATCGCTCGAGGCTTTGCAGGGGCTGTTGAGGTAAGGAACCGACGCAGAGCGCGGTAGGCAGAGTCGTTCCTGTCTACCGCATGGAAAGCAACACGACAACGTGCATGCGCATGCAGGGCTGATCCTGGTGCTCATGCTTCGTTCACTCTGCGTCGACTGCCGTTCGGCATCCCGGTTTGTCGCAGGATGGACTGATGACGTTGAGGTCCACAAGCACACCTCAACCTGTGCGGGCTTAAACAAAGTAGAATCTCGCAAGTACGGTTCATCTGTAGAAGTTTATCCTCCAGAAATCGCCGCAATTTTTTGAGAAAAACCAACGCCTACCATGTCGAACTCAAACAATGCTGAACCATTATCCTGGCTCAATAAGTTCAGGATTAAACTCATTATCAAGAGTCATTGGTTTATCTTATTGATTGGGCTTTATTTTGCTTTTGTTTTGAATTGCAGCTTTTGGCGATTCGTCTTTAATAATATTGAAATTACTAATTTTGTCGTCTTTGCGCTTTCGTTGCCATTCTTTATTTTTGTGCCGCTGTATGTTTTCCTTAACCTGATTGTCGTCCCATATATTGCCAAACCGATTTTGATTTTCTTTATCCTCACCTCCAGCGTGACAAACTACTGGATGTACAACCTGGGTGTATATATAGATACAGATATGGTGCGCAATGCTTTTGAAACGAACACCCGCGAAGCATTTGATTTGATTACTTTTTCCGGTCTTGTTTGGGTTTTGATAACGGGTATCATACCGGCCATGTTAATTGCCACGACAAAAATTAAACACCAACCATTGGTAAAGGAAATAACCAAACGATCCGCTTGTATTTTGTTATCGCTGCTAGTTATTGGAGGTTTTGCGGCAATCTCTTATAAGGAATATGCTTCATTTAGTCGCAATAATAGAGAAATTCGGAAAATAATAAACACCGTTAACTACACTTATTCAACGGTGCGCTACTTCCAGCTACAAGCCTTGGCCGACAGGACATTCAAACGTTTGGATGAAAATGCGCTGCTTGTCCCCTTTGAAGATCCGCATATAGCAGTCTTGGTTATTGTATTGGGAGAAACGGCGCGTGCCAAGAACTTTTCGCTTTATGGATATGAAAGAGAAACAAACCCACTCCTGAAAAAACAGGATATCATCCATTTCGATGAAGTGGCCTCGTGCGGAACGGTAACGGCTGTTTCCGTGCCGTGCATGTTTTCACATATGACGAGGATGAATTTTAACGTTGCAGATGCCAAATACACGGAAAATCTATTGGATATTTTACAGACAGCCGGATATAAAATTTTGTGGCGCGACAATGATGACGGTTGTAAAGCCGTGTGCAAACGTGTCGAAGTGCAGCATATGGTTAAAATCAATAATCCGAAATATTGTAAAGATATGTATTGCCACGACGAGGCTTTGCTGGATGATTTGCCGGAAATTTTAGACAACATCAAAGAAAATACGGTTATTGTTTTGCACACGATGGGCAGTCATGGGCCGACTTATTTTAATCGTTATCCGGATAATTTCAGGAAGTTCAGGCCAACATGCGATACGGCAGACATTCAAAATTGTACGCGAGAACAAGTTGTAAACACTTACGACAATACGATTCTTTATACGGACTATATCGTTTCTTCTGTGATTGATATGTTAAAAAAGCATCCTGAATACGAAGCTGGTTTGATTTATGTGTCGGATCATGGCGAGTCTTTAGGAGAAAATAATGTTTATCTGCACGGTTTCCCCTACAAACTTGCGCCGAAAGAACAAACGCAGGTGCCGATGATTTTGTGGATGAACGAAACCATGAAGCGATGGGATTACGTGGACTATGACTGCATGCGTAAGGAAGCCGCTCAAAACACCTACACGCACGACAATTTATTTCATTCCATTATCGGATTGCTGGAAGTCAAAACGCACACCTATGACAGGGAGTATGATATTTTCAAGAATTGCCGGACGAAGGAGCTGTTCAGCCCGCCCTGAGCAATATCCTGGTTTGTCGCCGCTTCAGGTAGACCTGCCGCTGCTGCTTCCCTGACGCTTCCGACAACTCTGCCGCCGCGACCACCCCGTCAGGCTTCGCCTGCCACTCCTTCA
This sequence comes from Betaproteobacteria bacterium, assembly GCA_009776435.1. Classification (GTDB taxonomy): domain Bacteria; phylum Pseudomonadota; class Gammaproteobacteria; order Burkholderiales; family Rhodocyclaceae; genus WRNU01. The sequence goes on from WRNU01000015.1 coordinate 24,743, forward strand.
ATGGAGGGGAATGGGCCGCACAGCTTTTCGATCCATTCCATATATCCGGCAGTACCCTTTTGAGTCGAGTATGCCTGCGCGCTTTGCCGGGCATTGGCCCGCAATGCAGCCGCTTCCGGTGGATTCGAGAGCGCGTGCAACACATGTTCGACAAGTGCCTTGCCATCGAAAAAGTCGAACAACCAGCCGTTTTCACCGTGTCGGATGACCTCACGCACCGGCGCTGTGTCGGAGGCAACGAGCAGACAGCCACAGGCCATCGCCTCCAACGCCGACCAGGAAAGGACAAAGGGATAAGTCAAATACACATGGACGGCGGATACCTGCAAGATGCACCGATACAGGTCGTAATTCACTTTCCCGACAAAGTGAACGCGCTCCGGGTCGACCGGATTTTCACGCAGCATTTTTTCGCGCCAGTTGGTCGCATCGTCCGGGCGGCCTCCGTAGCTGATGTCGTCACCGCCGACCACGAGAACATGGCAGTCCGGATGCGCCTTCAGCAGTTCCGGCAAGGCGCGCATGAAACGGTGAAAGCCCCGATAGGGTTCGAGATTGCGCGCTACATAGGTAACGACCGGATCGCCTGCGCGTAATTCCTTGCCGTCGGGAAATTTGAGAAAGGCGCCAGGATCGGGTTTGAGCCGGTCGATGTCGATGCCTTCGTGAATGACCTGTATCTTGTCGTGGTAGGCCGCTGGATGCAGGCTCTTCTGCCAGTGAGTCGGGGTAATCCCAACGTCACATTGTTCGAGGTTGAACAAATGCAGGGCATTGCGGCTGGAAATGAGGGCGGCGCTCTCCAGGGTAAGCGGAAATTCGGGATCGAACCCGGCATCGGCCCCTTCGAGCCGGTAGTAGTACTCGGTGTAATGGATGAGTTTGGTATCGGGAAAGGCCAATTTGACGTAGAGCGTCTCCCCCCAGCCGGGATGCGCGACAACGACATCGGGCCGATAGCCCTGACTCCTGAGATCGAGCAGCAAGCGCAGTACCTGCTGGCCGTGCAGCACGGCATCCTCGAAACTGAAGACGTATGGATGGATTTTCTTGCCCGGTCTGCGGTGCGGGCGATAGCGCAGCAGCCGGATTCCCTCCATGCCCGGAGCGGTGTCGCGTCCAATGGCAAGCACCTCGACACCAGGTTGACGCGCGAGATGCGCGGCAAGATGGCGAAGCTGACCAGGCGAATTCTGGTGGATGAAGAGTGCTTTCATGTCTTAGTCTTTGATTTTTTCAGAATGAGAAAGGGTTCCGTCCCTTTCGGAACGGAACCCTTTACAGGATGCCTCAAGCGTCGGCCAACAATCAAGAAGCTCGGGAACCCGTAGCCGCCTGAACGTGGCAGGCGAGTTCAGGTCAACCCCAGAGGCCGGGGTCCGGGTTCGCCGCAAGATCCGCGATGATGACGTTCAGATTAACGGATGGGAGAGAGTACGGGTTCGTATCGACGAACTTGATCTCCTCGATCCTGCCACAGGTCTTGAAGTGATCCTGGATGACGATATAGCCTTCCACGCCGACGACGGAGATCTTCAGGTCATACTTGCCCATCTGCTCGTACCTGAGATCGCTCTGATTCACGCCACAGAGCATCAGGACATCACAGGCGCCGCCCGTGTCCTTGATGAAGTTATAGCCGATGCTGTCGACATAACCCGTTCCTCCGGTACCGTAGTTGTCAGTGATGCCCGAGTTGAAATCGATCACATAGATGTCACTGCCGCTACCGCCCTGGAGGTAATTGTTGCCAAGCGTGCCGCCGACGAGGACATCGTTCTTGCAGCCGCCCTGCAAGGTGTCGTTACCGCCGATGCCGCTCCACAGGTAATCCCCACCGTTACCGCCCTTGAGGAGGTTGTTGCCGGAACCGGCTACCAGATGATCGCCTCCGCTGCCGCCATAGACCTTGTTGTTGCCGGAGCCGGTAAACACCACGTTATTGCCGCCCTTGGTGCAAATCTGGTCGTTGCCGCTGCCGCCGAATATGGTGTCGTTACCCTTGGAGGCGCCATTGATAGTGTCATCGCCCGAGCCGCCGTAGATGAAGTTGTTACCACCTCCAGCATTGATCTTGTTGCTGCCGGAACCCCCAAAGATGGTGTCATTGCCGCTGCCGCCATGAATGGTGTCGTTGCCGGCGCCGGCGAAAACGTAGTTATGGCCGGCCTTGAGATAGATGAGATCCTTCCCGTTTCCGGCGCGGATGACATCGCTGCCGGTTCCGCTGTAGATGGTATCGCCGCCGTCACTGCCAAAGATCAGGTTGTTTCCGGCAGTCGCATAGATCTTGTTCTTGCCGCCACCCGCATAGATGGTGTCGTTGCCATAACCTCCTGTGATCGTGTCATTGAGGGTCGTACCATAAAGGACGTTATTGGAATACTTATAAGGTGCTTCGATTTTGGGCATGATGAGCCTCTCCTTCTCCAAAAAACCGGCAGCGCTGCCGTCGATACGGGGCTCTGAACATAAACCGTCTCAGCAAACCCCACGCATACAACTCATCCGGACGAAGCAAATTACGCGCCTATACAGTAATCCATTGATCTAAAAAGAAAAATTTATTGTTATATTGACAAACTGTAAAACATTCCGACGTTATATCAATATTAGTTGGCTATCGTAGGCAATCTTTGTTACTTATAGTGTGTGTGACCATGATTTGTCATCGCCCCAAATACCGCCGGAAGGCTTCCTGGGCCGTCATGCAGTCCGAAAGCCGCCGTTTTCTGGGCATGCTTTGAACTCCGGCGTGTAAAAAATCCCGACAGCTATGCCGGTTTGAGCCGCTCCGTCATAAATGGCAGGAATTGCATTCGACCTTTTTGAGTCACCCCTGCCTGAAGGCAGGGGATTCCTCGATACGGTCTTGGGGAGCCTTCGGCTCCCTGTTACGCTTTGTCTCGCTTGACTCCGCCATAAAT
>WRNU01000016.1 GCA_009776435.1 Betaproteobacteria bacterium
CAAGCCATCCGGTACGTAAGTTGCCAGTCCGGTCGCACGTCCCGCCACCAGGCGCGATCAAACACCCAGGCCAGGGTAAGCAACAGGGGCGTCAGATAATGGTCTGCTGCTGACGGCAAATCCCTGGGAGGAATGGACGGCGAAACATGCAAGGCGCTCAGACGCTCCCTGATCGTCGGATGCATGGATTGCGGCAGTTCGCTGCCGGAAAGCATATCGCCCGCTGCTGCGCGCCGCAGGAAACCGGCCGTCATCCCCAGGCACAGGTCACGAAACGGCCGAACCAGCGGTTTTGCCCGCACCCTGCTCTGAGCCAGGACACGCGGCCAATAGTCCCTGGACAGGAACTGCTCCCTGAGTGAAACCTCGATCAGGGTTTCACCGAGCACATCGGCATCGACGACCTTGGTTGCCTGCGCGTCGGCCTCGAACTCTTCGATGCGCGCCAGGCGCGCCATATTGCTGTAGAAGCTGCTCAACCAGCAATCCGCCTGCGCCCCGATGGCCGGAAATACGTCTCCAATCCGGTCGAGCGCCCGTAGCCACCATGCCCGCAACAAGGCTCCATGTTTGCCTATCCCCTTGCGCTGCACGGCGAGATGAGCAAGTTCATGCGCCAGCACAGCCACCAATTGCGGGCATGTCACACAGTGCATCAATGGCAAACCTACCAGGAGATGTGTTTCGATCCGCCCGAAAGAACCCCGGCGCGGACGTTGCAGAACCGCCGCGTTCATCTCGGGAGTCACCCAGACATGGTCGATGCGCCCGGTTTCGAGCACCCAGGCCATACTCTCGATCAGCCGGTGCAGGTTACAGGCATCCTCCCGCGACAGGCGCACCCCCTCGGGCAAGGGCAAGGGCACGAACAGCACGGACGCAAGCCGCACGGCGAAAAATCCCGCTATGGAAAACGATATGACTGCGAGGGAAAGCGCCAGCACCGGCCATTTCGCCCCGAGGAGGGCCCAGGCTCCATACCCACCCAACACGCCAACACCCAGCACCGCTACAGCGAGTACCGGGATCAGCAACAAAGCCAACATGGCGATCATGGTCAGACGCAAGGACAACCGTCTGCGCAACACGAACAGCCGTGGGTGAGGCTCTTGAGGAAATGCTGCCAGATTAGTCACAAATTTGACGGTATGTTATTGTTTATTCGGGAATACAGGCAGACTCCACGACGCTGCTTCGACATCGGCGCATACCGATGCAGCCCCCGGAAAAAACCCGGCGTTTCGGCCTACCAAGCAGACTCCGTCGCTGATACGCATTTAACACCATTCTCGCGTTTACGCCAGCCCATGTCGACACATTCTACAGAAAAATCCGATCCCCGGTAAGATCATTCCGCTCTCTCGCTTCGCTCAGCGCGAAAGTGTTGCGTAAACCCGTAAAAATCATCCTCCTCGATTGCCGCGCGAACTCCGGCCATCAGCCATTGATAGTAATGCAGGTTGTGCACGGTATTGAGCATGCTGCCGAGAATCTCTCCCGCGCGATGCAGGTGGTGGAGATAGGCGCGGCTGAAGTTGCGACATGTGTAACAGGCGCAATCGGCGTCCAGCGGGCGGGGATCGGCCCTGTGGACGGCGTTCTTGATCTTGATGTCGCCGTAACGGGTAAAGAGCCAGCCGTTTCGCGCGTGGCGGGTAGGCATCACGCAATCGAACATGTCGATGCCTGCTGCGACCGCCTCGACGATGTCCTCGGGACGACCGACCCCCATCAGGTACCGTGGCCTGGACGCGGGCAGCCTCGGTGCGGTATGGGCGAGGATGCGCGCCATGTCTTCCCTGGGTTCTCCCACGGACAGCCCGCCGATGGCAAAACCGTCAAACCCGATGTCCATGAGATCGGCGAGCGATTCATCGCGCAGCGGTTCAAACATCCCTCCCTGGACGATGCCGAACAGCGCGTTGGGGTTGCCGAGGCGGTCGAACTCGTCGCGCGAGCGCCTGGCCCAGCGTAGCGAGAGGCGCATCGAATCCGCAGTCTCCTCGAAGCTTGCGGGCCAGGGCGTGCATTCATCGAAAATCATCACGATGTCGGAGTCGAGCACCGTCTGGATTTGCATCGACACTTCCGGGGTCAGCAACAGGCGCGCGCCGTCGATGGGGCTGGCGAAACGCACACCTTCTTCGCTGATCTTGCGCAAGGCCCCGAGGCTGAACACCTGAAACCCGCCGGAATCCGTGAGAATGGGCTTGTCCCAGCCCATGAAGCCATGCAGCCCCCGGTGCGCGGCGATCGCCTCCAGCCCCGGCCTCAACCACAGGTGAAAGGTATTGCCGAGGCAAATCTGCGCGCCGGTCTCCGCCAGCATCGCCGGGGTCATCGCCTTGACCGTGCCGTAGGTTCCCACGGGCATGAAGGCGGGCGTCTCGACCGCACCGTGAGCCAGTATCAACCGAGCCCGGCGCGCGCAACCACTGGTGGAAAGAAGTTCAAACCGCATCGCAAATCATCCCGTTGTCGCGGGTAAGAAACATGGCATCCCCGTAACTGAAAAAGCGATAGCCCCGATCGACGGCGTGGGTATAGGCGCGGCGGATGGTTTCCATGCCCGCAAACGCCGACACCAGCATCAGAAGCGTCGAGCGCGGAAGGTGGAAATTGGTGATGAGATTATCGACTACGCGAAAGCGAAAACCCGGCAGGATGAAAAGCTCCGTCTCGCCTTCGCCCGCGACAAGTTCTCCGTGGCACGCCGCCGCTTCGATCGCCCGTAAGCTGGTCGTTCCGACCGCGATCACCCGTCCGCCCTTTTTGCGCGTGGCGGCAATGGCATCGACCGTGGCAGGTGGAATCACATAACGCTCGCGGTGCATCCGGTGTTCGGCAAGATCATGCACGCGCACCGGCTGGAACGTGCCCGCGCCGACGTGCAAGGTCAGCCATGCCTGTTTCGTGCCACGCCCAGCCAGGGCTTCGAGCATTTTTTCGTCGAAGTGCAATCCCGCCGTCGGTGCCGCCACCGAACCGGGCGCGCGGGCATAAACGGTCTGATAACGGTTTTCATCGGCTTCAACGGCTTCACGCTGAATGTAAGGGGGCAAGGGCATTTTGCCGTGACGCTCGACCAGATCGACGAGATTTTCATCCGGCGGAAAGCGCAGATGAAAAAACTCGCCGACACGACCCTGCACAGTGACATCGAACGCATCGGCCAACCGCAGGATCGTCCCTGCTCCGGGCGAACGAGAGGCGCGCACCTGCGCCAGCGCCTCGTGCGGCCCGAGCGCTCGTTCGAGCAGCACCTCGACCGCACCGCCGCTTTCCTTGACTCCGAACAGGCGGGCGTGGAGCACGCGGGTATCGTTGAACACCAGCAGATCATCGGGGCGAATGAATTCCGGCAAATCGGCAAAATGCCGATCGACCAGCGTCCGTCCCACTCCCAGGAGACGGCTGGCGTTGCGCTCGGCCAGCGGTGTCTGGGCAATCAGATGGGCAGGTAGCGTGTAATCGAAATCGTTGATCGTCAGGGACATCGGAGAAACGTCGGAATAGTTGTCGCTTTGGGGGGATTCGGAGATAATGGGGCGCTTTTCCCAATATGACATGGCCGGGGTGGCGGAATCGGTAGACGCAGCGGACTCAAAATCCGCCGGTGGCGACACCATGAGGGTTCGAGTCCCTCCCCCGGCACTCTCGCTCCAAGCCTTTTGTTACCGTTGCCAAATACGGCGCGCCACTATACGACATTATTGATACAATCGGCAGCCACAACGCCATGATTTTTCAAAGCAAGGAGCCTTCACATGGAACACGTCGAAACCTTCAGCCCCTCACAGGCTAAAACGCTGGCAACAAACCGGCTCATCCGTAACACCTACACCCTGCTTGCGCTGACGTTGGCTTTCTCTGCCGCGATGGCAGGCGTGTCGATGGTCTCCGGTGTCCCACCCATCAACCCCTGGATCTTTTTGGGCGGGTACTTCGTGCTGCTGGCCCTCACCAACGTGTTCCGCAACAGCGGCATGGGCGTGGTGTGTGTATTCGCACTCACGGGCTTCATGGGCTTCACCCTGGGGCCGATTCTGTCGTTCTTTCTCGCCACCCAGAACGGTTCCCAACTGGTCATGCAGGCGCTGGGCGCGACCGCGTTCATCTTTTTTGCGCTTTCCGCCTACGTGTTCATCAGCCGCAAGGACTTCTCCTTCATCGGCGGGTTCCTTTTCGTGGGTCTGCTGGTCGCTTTCCTTGCCGGACTGGCGGCGTTTGCCTTCGACATGCACACGCTGTCGCTGGCGGTATCGGCAGCTTTCGTCCTGCTCGCCTCGGGTCTCATCCTTTACCAGACCAGCGCAATCGTACACGGCGGTGAAACCAACTACATCATGGCCACCGTTACGCTCTACGTGTCGCTCTACAACCTTTTCATGAGTCTGCTGCACCTGCTGCGCGCGTTCAGCGGCGACGATTGATCGGGTTTGAAGGTTTTTCCGCGCCCCTAAAGCGCGGGTGATCTCCAAGGGGCCGGGTTCTGTATTGCACAGGATCTGGCCCTTTGAGTTTTGTTTTGGTGCCCACGTGGCAGGGGCAAAAAATCCGGTCATGCCGCCTGATCATCGCCGGTAAGGTATCGCTCTAAACGAAAACAATTTCCCTTGCCGCCTGCATCATCTTCCAGGTGCGAAACCCGCCGTTCAGATTGCGCACCGACCACCCTTGCTGTTGCAGGATGCGTTGCCCGATATAACCGCGCAGTCCGACCTGACAATGCACGATCAATGGTACATCCTTTGGCAAGCGCGCCGGGGCCTGCGCGCGCAATTGCGGCAGAGGCAGATTCTGCGCGCCGGGAATCTGTCCCTGGCACAGTTCTTCGGGCTGACGAAGGTCGATCAGGATTGCTCCAGCCGCTATTTCGGCATCCAGTTCTTCCGGCTCGATGAGCGAGGAAAGCACGGCAATGAGGTTCTGCGCCGCCATCCCGGCGATGTTGATCGGGTCTTTGGCGGCCCCATAGGGGGGCGCGTAGCTCAGTTCCATCTCGGCCAGATCGTCGACCATCATTTGCGCCTGTATGGCGGTTGCCAGCACATCGAGCCGCTTATCCACGCCGTTTTCGCCGACGGCCTGCGCGCCGAGCACGCGCCCCGTATCTTCGGCAAACAGCAGCTTGATGCTGATCTGTTTCGCGCCGGGGTAATAACCGGCATGATCGCTGGCATGGATATATATCTTGCGATACGGCATGCCTGTCGCTTTGAGCGTTTTCTCGTTTAGTCCCGTCGCCCCCGCCGTCATCTCGAACAGCTTGCAGATGGCCGTTCCCTGTGAACCCCGATACGCTGACTGCCTGCCGAAAATGGCATCGGCCGCAATCCGCCCTTGCCGATTGGCCGGCCCGGCCAACGGCAGAATGGTGAGACCGTCGTTGACGACATGCCTGACCTGTACCGCATCGCCCACTGCATAAATGGCCGGATCGGATGTCTGTTGCTGCGCATTGACCGCAATCGCGCCGCCAACGCCCAATGTCAGTCCGGCATCCTGGGCCAGTTTGTTTTCCGGGCGAACGCCGATAGCCAGCACTACCAGATCCGTTTCGATCCGAGCGCCGGAAGACAACGTCAACTGCAACGGCTGATGCGGCACAACGGCGGCCAAACCGTCTCCGATATGCAGCTTCACCTGTTGCGCTTGCAGCGTTTCAACCAGGGAACCCGTCATTTCCGCGTCCAGCGGCGACAATATCTGTGGGTCACGTTCGATCAGAGTGACTTCCAAACCCCGATGCCGCAGTGCTTCAACCATTTCCAGGCCGATGAAACCGGCGCCGACGACACTGACCCGGCGCACCCCGGAATCCAGTGCTGCCATCATCCGATCCATGTCGGGAATATTGCGCAACGTCAGCACACGAGGATCGTCGATGCCCGGTAACGGTGGGCGTATGGGGGCCGCGCCAGGGGCAAGGATCAATGCGTCATAGGATTCAATGTACTCCCGCCCGGTACGATGGTCCTGTACCGTCACCGTTTTCGCCGCGCGATCAATCGCCGTGACTTCATGCTGCGCGCGCGCGTCGATATTGAACCGGGCGCGGAGAGACTCCGGCGTATGCAGCAGCAGCGCGTCACGGTCCACTATCTCGCCGCCGATATGATAGGGCAAGCCACAGTTGGCAAAAGATACGTAGGGGCCGCGTTCCAGCACGACGATTTCTGTGGCCTCGCTCAAACGTCTCGCCCGTGCCGCAGCCGATGCGCCCCCGGCTACGCCGCCGACGATCACCAGTTTTTTGACCATTACTTGTCCTTTAATTGCATGAAGTGAAACAACCACATACCGGCCAGCATCGCTACGACGAAGACGATTGCTTGCGGAACGCCCATCGCCAGCGTCACCAGCGCCGGGCCGGGGCAAACGCCCGCCAATCCCCAACCGATGCCGAACAGGGCACTACCAATGACCAGTCTGCGATCAATCGCGGTCGCTGTGGGCAGTTGCATCGGCAGCTTCAACAGCGAATGTGACCGCCGTTTGGCGACCGTAAACCCGACAACCCCAACAGCAATGGCGCCTGCCATCACCATCGCCAGGGAGGGATCCCAATGTCCGGCCAAGTCGAGAAACCCCAGTACCTTGCCGGGGTTCGCCATACCGGAAAGAAGCAACCCGATACCGAAAATCACGCCTGCCAGCGCCGCCGCAAAAATTGGCATCTCACTCTCCGATCAGATGACGGGCCGCGTACACCGTGGCAAACCCCGCGCCCATGAAAACCAGTGTCGCCACCAGAGAACGCTTCGATAAACGCGACAAACCGCAGACGCCATGCCCACTGGTACAGCCCGATCCCAACCGACTCCCCAGGCCCACCACAAATCCGGCAACCACATATACCAGCCAGTGCAGTTCAAACTGTACGACAGGCAACGGGGAGAAGAAGCGGTACAGATAGGGCGACAGCAACAGCCCGAAGACGAACGCCCAGCGCCATGTGTCTCGCCCGGCATTGAACAGCCTGCCGACGATGCCGCTGATGCCCGCAATCTGCCCATTCAACAGAATCAACATGGTTGCCGCCAGACCGATCAACATGCCGCCCGCCAACGATTGCCCGAAGGTGAAGTGAGTCCAGTCGATGATCACGGTTGCCCCTCCAGCCCATTGCAGTACAGTTCATAGAGCGTATTGATCACGGCGATGGCTGCCTCATCGATCATGCGGTAATAGACCTGCTTGCCATCCTTGCGCGTTGCAACCAGTCCGGCGCGTCGTAACACCCCCAATTGTTGCGACAGAGTCGGCTGGCTGATTTCCAGCATCTCTTCCAGTTGGCCGACGCTGAACTCCTCCAGGGTAAGCTGGCAAAGCAAAAGCAGACGATCTTCATTGCCCAGCAACTTCAACAACGATACGGCTTTCTTCGCCTGGGCTTTCATCTGCGCCGGAGTTAGATGGATGTTTGACATGATAGTACATTAGAATCTATCTATTTATATAATATCATTTTATAAAGTGTAGATCAATCCGGTCACGCCCGGACGAACGATTCATCCAGTCCGAGGATGGAAACGTTCGTTGCCGCACGCGGGCGCGTTCACCGAAACCTGACAGATTCTCAGGCTTTCCGACGCCTTGCCCGAGGAGCAGGCGGTGTTGTCCGGCAAATACGCCGGAAAACGGGATGGGAACGGAAACACGTCATTGCACTGTAGTACAACAGTGAGACAATACGCTCAGTCGAGTTGCCCCAGGGCGGCTCTTCCTTGAAGAAAGGCAGAGCCACATGGAAAACGGCGTCTCGTTACCGTTCTTTCTTCTTCATCACTACCAGCAGGGAACAAACCTTGATCGATGTCGCCGAAATTGTGCAGGAATACGCCCGTGATCTCTCAGGATGGCGCAGGAGATGGCTGGAAGCCGCGCTAAGAATCCTGCTGCATGAAAAGGAGTTCATCGCGTTCGGCAGGAAATATGCCCATCTGCGCGGTTTGCCGTGTATCGAACAGATCCTGGCCTATTTTGGGGTGCGTTGCGAAACGGACATGGCGGAACTGGAAAACATCCCCACTGAAGGCCCGGTGGTGCTTGTTGCCAACCATCCCATCGGCTCGCTGGATGGCCTCGCGCTCCTGAAAACGGTTGCGTTCGTGCGTCCCGACGTAAAAATCGTTGCCAATCGAATCCTCTCTCGTTTGAAGCCGTTGCAGGATTCGTTCATCGCGGTGGATAACATGGGCGCCAGCAGCGCCAGCCGCGCCCAGATCGAGGCCATCAAGGCACACCTCAAACAAGGTGGAGCGTTGATTGTTTTTCCGGCTGCGGAAGTCTCGCGCCTCGGTCTTGCAGGCGTGCGCGACCGGCAGTGGAGCAATGGATTTTTGCGGCTGGCGGAAAAGGCCGAAGCGCCCATCGTGCCGATGTACGTGCATGGCAGGAATTCCCTGTTCTTCTATCTGGCTTCGCTCCTGGTCAAGCCTTTGTCGACCTATCTGCTCGTCAGCGAAATGTTCAAGCAGAAAGGAAAACGTATCCAAATCCGTATCGGCGAGCGAATATCCTGCTTAAAGGGTAAAAAGGCGCAGGAATTCCGCCGGCATGTGTATTTGATCGGCCAGGGCAAGGCGGGTTGTTTGAGTAGCGAAGCGCCTATCGCCTTGCCGCAAGACCGTGCCTTGTTGAAGGCGGCTGTCGAAGCTTGCGAAATGCTGGGCAGCATGAGCGACGGCAAAATGATTTACGTTTATCGCGACGAGGCGGATAGTGCGCTTTCGCCCATAATGCTGGAGTTGGGAAGGCTGCGCGAGATCGCGTTTCGCGCTGTTGGCGAGGGAAGCGGGCAGCGCCTCGATCTGGATAAATACGATCGGGATTATTATCACCTGCTGCTGTGGGAGCCAAAAACGCTGGAGATCTTCGGGGCTTACCGTTTTATTCCTACTGCAAGCCAGATCAGGAAGAAAGGGCTGGAGGGACTCTACAGTCACAGTCTGTTCCATTATGGCGTAGAAATGGATCGTATCATGGAGCAGGGCGTTGAACTGGGGCGCAGTTTTGTTCAGCCCAAATACTGGGGAAAGCGTGGCCTGGACTATTTATGGCAAGGCATTGGCGCGTATCTCGCCCGTTACCCGGAATACCGCTATCTATTCGGGCCGGTGTCCATTTCCGGCACGATGCCGCAAAAGGCGCGAGACCTCCTGGTTTCCTTCTATCGTTCTTATTTCTCGCCGGAAACGCCTGCCGCAACCTCCCGGCGTCCCTATTCCGCGCCGCTGATGGATTGGTTGTTCAGTCGTGACTACCAGGAAGGGCTGGTTTACCTGAAAAGCATCTTGAGTGAAATGGGATGCAGTATTCCTACGCTATATAAGCAATATACGGAACTTTGTGAACCCGGCGGGGTGCAGTTCATGGATTTTGGCGTCGATCCTGAATTCAACGACTGTGTGGACGGCCTCGTCGTCGTGGATATTTCCGCTATGAAGCCCTCGCGTTACCAGCGATATATTGCTCCCTTCCGACAAGATCAGAAGGAAGTCCTGATAGGGGCGTAAGCCGGTTTTGCCTGTAGCATGTAGTCATTTCAAGGGAACCTCTGCATAACTTAAGCATCCACTGCTTGGATTGCAGCGACTACGTTTCGCTAGTCGACCGAACAATACGCAACACTTTGATAAATATAAGAAAATTTCCATGTTTTAGTTTCATGATTTACAAGAAATCAATTTGAATACGACTTTTTTCTTGCAAATTTTTCCTCCGATGAGGCTCAACGAATTCCCCTCCCGTGGAGGGCCGACCACATAGGGGGTGAGAATGACGTAGGGGCGCGATTTATCGCGCCCAATGAGCACGAGCGCCGCAATTTGGGCGCGATAAATCGCGCCCCTACGAGTGTTCATCAAGCCCCTCGTGACCATCTCCGCCACAGTCAAACCGGGGCACTACCTTCATGCGGTTTTGATTGAAAATAAAGAGAGTTACCTTTATCATAAGGGGTTTGGCATTGTCGTAACACCCTTTGAAAAGGATAACCCATGAACGCTAAACTTCGCCTTCTGACAGTATTGAGTCTGGCCGCGCTGGCAAGCGCCTGCGGCAAGAATGATGATAATAAAGCGGAGACAACCGCTGCTCCTGCTCCAGCGCCAGAGACCAGCCTCGCGCAGCAGGCAGCCCCTGCGCCGGAGCCTGTACCGCCACAAGCCGCCCCTGCGCCAGAACCCGTACCGCCGCAACCTGCGCCCGAACCCGCCGCAGAAGCTGCACCCGCATTCGACATCAATAGCATCCCTGTGACGGATAAGGATATCGGCGAGTTTCCGTTTTTTACGCCGCCTGAAGGGCATAGATACGTATCAGGACATGGCAACAAACTGAATGAAAACACAAGTCTCAAGAATTTCACCCGCTACTACTACCCGGTAAGCAGTGAAAGCCTTTATCCGGTGGAAGGCAAGACTTTGAAAGTCACAATATACAACGAGGAACGAAAAAGCACGTCCAATCCCGACGTTCTCGTTATCCGGCGTAATTACGAAAATGCCATTACTGCGGCAGGCGGCGTCAAGGTTTTCGATGGAAAGCCAAATTACTCTAAGACTTACGGTGCGTTGAGTTCGGAGGATCGCTCTCTTTATGGTCCTAATGACACTACCGACGGACGGCAGATTTATGTCATTCGGAAACAGGATGCGGAAGTGTGGTTTGACATAACCTGCAGTGCTGCCAGTTGCTACTTCGCCGTCACCCAAAAAGGCGAAATGAAGCAAACAGTCGGCAACGTTTCGGCCAGCGAGATGAAGCAGGCGCTGGACAAGGTGGGGCATATCGCGCTCTATATCAATTTCGATATCGACAAAGCCAGCATTCGTCCGGAATCGCAGGGCACGGTCGAGGAGATCGCCAAACTGCTCGAAACCTATCCCGACCTGAAAATCCGCATCGAAGGTCATACCGACGATACGGGCGGAGCCGCGCACAACGCGACACTCTCCGAGAACCGGGCCTCTTCGGTGTATGGCGCGATGCTGGCGCGCGGATTTTCGCAGGATCGGCTGGAGGCGAAAGGCTTCGGCATGACAAAGCCTATCGCCGACAACGGCACGGAAGAAGGACGCGCAAAGAATCGCCGCGTGGAGATCGTCAAGACTTCCGGTTGAGGCGTCCTTCCGCGCTACGGGCAAGTCCACATTCGCGTGACTCCCCTCGCCGCATCTTTCCACCTGTCGAAATTTTATCTGGATTGTATATCCAGCGCGGGCGATGTGTTCATCATCTATGCGGCTACGCTGAAATGGCAACGCCTGAAAATCTCGTGTGTCAGCCTGCTGGAAGCAGCGCCCGGCGCTCCGGCGCGCTCACGTACCTCGCTACGCGCCTACACCGCCCCGGCATGGCGCGACGGCAGCTTGTGCTTTGATTTTGCGCCGCTGAAAATCTCCGCGAGATGGCAGACTCCGGACGCCCCGCTTGAACACCCGCTTCTCCAGACCGGGGGTGGTGAAGTCATCTGGACATGCCTCGCCCCACGCGCCTGCGCAACCATCACGCATCGCGGACAGCACACTATGGGAACCGGCTACGCCGAACACCTGATGCTCACCATTGCGCCCTGGCAGCTTCCGATAAAGGATCTGTATTGGGGACGTTTTCATTCGACGACCGATTCGCTCGTCTGGATCAAGTGGCTTGGCGAACATCCGCTCGATCTGACGCTGTTCAACGGCGTCGCGCTCGATGCGCCGTCCGACATCTCCGCCGCGCGTGTCAGGTCTTGCCCGCTTACGCTGGAAATGACAAACCACCGCGAGATTCAATCGGGTCGCATATTATCGACGGTGCTCTGGCCGATACGAAAAATCGTCAGCGTATTTCCCTCCAGCATCCTCAACCTGCACGAAACGAAATGGCTGAGCGAAGGCATGCTTCATCATGACGCCGTTCCCGGCATTCCGCCGCACGGCGCGCCAAGCCAAGGCTATGCGCTCCACGAGCACGTCATTTTTCCAGGGAAATGACATGAAAAACAACCTTCCCGGAAAAATCCTCTACGCGGTGTTTTTTTGCGTCCTCCTCCCCGTCGCCCTCGTGCTCTGGGCGCGCGCCACGAGTGCGTTTTTGCCGCCGCCTGCGCTTGAAAACGCTGCTCTTGGTGCGGTTCTGCTCGCGGCAGGCATCGCGTTGATCGTGGCATCCATGCTGGCGTTACGCATCCACGGGCGCGGCCTGCCGATGAACGGATTTCCTCCGCCTGTCTACGTGACGCGCGGCCCTTACCGCCTGACGCGCCACCCGATCTATGCGGGCTTTTGCATCGCGTGCGCCGGTGCTGCGATCATGAGCGGTTCGTCCGGCGGTTTCTGGCTGGTGTTGCCCGTCGCAATCGCCGGTTGCGCCGCCCTCGTGTGGGGTTTCGAGCGGCCCGATCTCCGAGACCGCTTCGGCTCGCTGCCAGACGAGCACGAACCGTTTTTACGTATCCCCAGGAGCACCCACGCCGCGCCAGACATTGCGGATCGCGTGTCGGCTTTCGTGCTCGTCATCATTCCGTGGGTCGCGCTCTACACCGTGACCGGCGTATTCGCAAGTCATGCGGACACCCTCAGTATCTTTCTCCCGTTTGAACAAAACTGGCCCGTCCTGGTGTGGACGGAGATTTTTTACGGGTCAGCCTACGTGATCGTGCCGCTCGCCGCGTTTCTCGCGCCCACGCGCGCGGCGTTGCGCGAGGCCATGCATGGGGCAATCATTGCCATGTGCGTGTGTTTTCCGCTGTACCTCCTTCTTCCGATCGCCGCGCCTCCGCGCGCCTTCGAGGACGGCGGCTTTTTGGGGCATCTGCTTCATCTCGAACGCGCCCTCGATGCGCCCGCAGGCTGCAACGCATTTCCGTCGTTTCATGTGCTGTGGGCGTTGATTGCGATGACCGCACTGGCCCGACGCGGCGGTCACTGGCGCTGGCTCGCCCCGACATGGGCCGCAGCAATCACGATCAGTTGCCTGACCACCGGACAACACGCCATCGTCGACCTCGTCGCCGCCGCGCTCGCGTACCTTGCCATTTACAATCGCGCCCGGCTCCTTCGCGCCTGTGTGCGCGTTGTCGAGCGCCTTGCCAATTCGCTGTGCACACGACGCATCGGCCCGCTCCGC
Organism: Betaproteobacteria bacterium; assembly: GCA_009776435.1. Taxonomy (GTDB): domain Bacteria; phylum Pseudomonadota; class Gammaproteobacteria; order Burkholderiales; family Rhodocyclaceae; genus WRNU01. The sequence goes on from WRNU01000016.1 coordinate 13,123, forward strand.
GTTTTCAACCACGCCCTTTATTCCGGATTCGCCGGATTCGCCGGCGTGTTGGTTGCGGCCATGTTTGCCGGGCAGGACGGGCTTTACGCCGTGGCGATCACCGGCGTCTGCACGCTCGTCGGCGGGGCGCTCTGGGCGCAATTCATCGAAGGCTCGCCCACGCTGCTTCGCCCCTTCGGTTACTACGGCGCTGTGCTCGGCGGCGCGCTCAGTACGTTTCTCGCGCCGCTCGTCGGGGGCGATACCCTCGTGTTGCTCGCCGCCTATGCAACAGCCTCGCCCATCATCATGGTGATCGGACGGCTGCGCTGCGTCGTCCAGGGCTGCTGCCACGGACGCCCGCTCGACCCCGGCGTCGACACTGCGCTCGGCCTGCGCGTGATAAACCCCTCTTCACGCATCTGCCTCATGACTTCCTTCGGCGGGAAACCCATCCATGCCACGCCCCTTTACGCCATCGCCGCCAATCTCGTCATCGCCCCGATCCTGCTGCGCCTCTGGAGCCTCGATGTCCGCCTGACACTCATCATCGGTCTGTATCCACTGCTTTCCGGATTGGCCCGATTCGTCGAAGAAGCCTATCGGGGCGAACCCCAAACCCGAAGCTGGAAACGCCTCAGCGAATACCAATGGTATGCTATCGTTCTTGTGATCGTCGGCGCAGTCATCATTGCGCTCCCCTGTTCCGTCACGCCTCCGTCCGTTGCCTTCACGTGGCAGACCATTGCGGTTGCCGCCGCAATCGGCCTGTTGTCCGCCTTTGCCATGTCGATGGATTTTCCAGGCTCCTCCCGGCGTTTTTCACGGCTGACCGGCTAACCGGCCTCCAGGGAACGTTTGACGTGGGCAGTCTGGCGATCCCGCCCAGGCCGACCGTGTAATATTTCTTTCATCAAACCACGGAATAATCCTCCTGCGACGAACGGGTTGCCCGCGCGAGTGTTCATCACTCTGCGGCGGAACATGGATCAATCGACACGGGATGGTTATGCCACAGCTTTATCAGAAAGCCGGGACTCGCGCTCAAGGTGCAGCACCGGGAACGCCGCAGGAACCGCAAGATGTCCGGCAAAGCTGCATGGCCGTTCTGGCCCTTGCAGATGAAGAGACACTCGAAGCCGAGGCCGCAAGGTTTTCTGATTCTTTTATCTACACCTTTCTCCGTCGTCCTGAAGTCGGGCTGGTGATGCTGGAAGGTCGGGCGGGAAATTCGGGCCAGCGTTTCAACCTGGGCGAAATGCTCATCACCCGTTGTACGGTACGCCTTGAGCCGCAAGGCGGCGGCGCGGTTACGGAAGGATACGCCTTCGTTCAGGGAAACCGCCCGCGACATGCGGAGCTTGCCGCCATGTTCGACGCCCTGCTGCAACAAAAGGATTGGGCGGAATCATCGAGCTTGTTCATGGAACCTCTCGTCGCCAGACGCAAAGAACAATTGAGAAAACGCGCGGAAGAAACGGCCCCCACCAAAGTAGACTTTTTCACGATGGTGCGGGGGGAGGACGAATGAACGCGCCTTCCACAATACCGGGCCTATTCAATCCGGTTGATGATGCCCAGGCGGTTTTTCGCGCGGTGCTGGAGGCGCTCTCAAGACCCGGCATCCCCGTTCCCTTGACCGCGCTACCGTCGCCGCTTCCCGTTACGGGCTTTTCCCAGGGCATGCTGGCCCTGGCGTTGACCTTGTGCGACAACGACACAAAGCTCTGGCTGGATGCCGCCGCCGATACGCCGGAAGCACGCCATCATCTGCGCTTTCACTGCGCGTCGCCTTTCGTCGAGAATCCGTCGGAAGCGTCTTTCGCCTTTATCGCCCAGGCCGAAAACATGCCGCGCCTGGATGCCTTCAATCAGGGCAGGGCGGATTTTCCCGATCGTTCCGCAACACTGATCATCGACACGAACTTCTGCAAATGCAAATGTCATAAAAACATTCAAGAACTGACCGGGCCTGGAGTGAAAGGCAGCAACTGCGGAAAGTGGCAAAGTTTTCACAGTCCAGGCATGCCGGCCCGGTTCTGGGAAGACTGGGAGAGAAACCATGCTTCCTACCCTTTGGGCGTGGATGTCGTTTTCGTGGAAACCGGAACCGATTCTTCCGGCGCGCCTCAGGCCCGTTTGCTGGCTCTTCCCCGAACGGCCCGCGTGAGGGAGGCGGCATGTACGTAGCGGTCAAGGGTGGAGAAAAAGCCATCCGAAACGCTCACCGTGCGATGGCCGAAAAACGCCGGGGAGACACCGATGTGCCGGAAGTCGGAACCGACCAGATCCGGGAGCAACTCTCGCTTGCCGTAGACAGGGTGATGACGGAAGGCTCGCTGTACGACCGCAATCTTGCGGCGCTTGCCATCAAACAAGCCAGGGGCGATCTGGTGGAGGCCGTTTTTTTGCTGCGGGCTTATCGCACCACGTTGCCGCGCTTCGGCAGTTCGCAGCCCGTGGATACCGCCTCCATGACCGTCCGCCGCCGCATTTCATCCACCTACAAGGATGTTCCGGGCGGGCAGGTGCTCGGGCCGACCTTCGATTACACGCACCGGCTGCTCGATGCCGATATGTCCGTGCCGACGACTGCGCCCTCTGAAGAGACGATGCAGGACGAAGCCCCCTTCACCGGCGTCTGCCCCAAGGTGCTTTCTTTTCTGGAAAAAGAGGGTCTGCTGCCGAGGGAGGGCGGCGCGGACACTCCTCCGGGCGACCTCACCCGGCAACCGCTGGTCTTTCCCGTCGGGCGTGATATCCGCCTGCAGAATCTGGCCCGCGCGGACGAAGGGCTTCTCCTCGCCCTGGCCTATTCCACGCAACGCGGTTTCGGCTCCACCCATCCCTTTATCGGGGAAATACGCATGGGCGAAGTAGAGGTCTTTTTTACACCGGAAGAACTGGGTTTCCCGGTTCTGGTGGGGGAAGTCACCCTGACGGAATGCGAGAGCGTCAACCAGTTCACCCACGGCAAAGGGCAACCCGCGTCGTTTACCAGAGGCTACGGGCTGGCCTTCGGCGAAAACGAACGCAAGGCGATCAGCATGGCCCTGGTGGATCGCGCCCTGCGTTCCAGTGAGTTCGACGAAGAAGCGCGCAGCCCGGCGCAAAACGCGGAGTTTGTTCTCTATCACAGCGACAACGTGGAAGCTTCGGGTTTTGTGCAACACCTGAAGCTGCCGCATTACGTCGACTTTCAGGCAGATCTGGCGCTTGTGCGGGCGCTGCGCAGCCAGTCCGAAAAGGAGCGGGATGATGCCGACCCCAACGCCTGACACCGTCGACAAGACGGCGAATCCAAAGACCGTTTCGTATAACTTCGCCTACCTGGACGAACAGAGCAAACGCATGATCCGTCGCGCCCTCCTCAAGGCGGTTGCCGTTCCAGGCTATCAGGTTCCTTTCGGCGGGCGGGAAATGCCCATGCCCTACGGCTGGGGCACGGGCGGCATCCAGGTGAGCGCCGCCGTCCTGGGCAAAAACGATGTCTTCAAGGTGATCGACCAGGGATCGGACGACACCACCAATGCGGTCTCCATCCGGGCTTTTTTCGCCCGTGTCGCCGGGGTGCGCACTACGACCATCACCACGGAAGCCAGCATTATCCAGACTCGGCACCGCATACCGGAGCAGGCGCTTCGAGAGGGGCAAATCATGGTCTATCAGGTTCCTATCCCGGAGCCCTTGCGCTGGATGGAGCCGAGCGAAGCGGAAACGCGCACCATGCATGCGCTGGAAGAGTACGGCGTCATGCATGTCAAACTGTACGAAGACATCGCCCGTCATGGGGAGATCGCCACGAGCTTCGACTACCCCGTGCTCGTCAACAACCGCTATGTGATGAGCCCTTCACCCTTGCCGAAGTTCGACAATCCCAAAATGGATCAATGTCCGGCGCTGCAACTTTTCGGCGCTGGACGCGAAAAACGCATTTATGCCATTCCTCCTTACACGAGCGTGAAAAGCCTGGACTTTGAAGACTATCCATTTGCGGTACAGCACTGGGACGCGCCCTGCGCGCTCTGCGGCGCAACGGACAGCTACCTCGACGAAATCATTACCGATGACGCCGGGACGCGCATGTTCGTCTGTTCCGATACGGATCACTGCGCGCGCCATACCGCCAGGAGCCTGCCATGACGTTCGCCCAGGCAACGGAACGGCGTTCTTCCGTCACCATCGCGCCTGCCCCGATGGATATCACCGCCCCGGACGCGGAACCTGCGCTGCTGAGTGTGCGGGACGTTTCGCACTATTACGGCGATCGGGCGGGCTGCCGCCATATCAGCCTTGAGCTATGGCCCGGCGAAGTACTCGGCATCGTGGGCGAATCCGGGTCGGGCAAAAGCACCCTGCTGAATCTGCTGGCCGGGCGATTTCCGCCTTCCAGCGGCAGTATCCACTACCGTGACGGCGAAGGCGTTCTGCACGACATCAACGGCTTGTCCGAAGCCGTGCGCCGCCGCCTGCTTCGCACGGAATGGGGATTCGTGCACCAGAACCCGCGTGACGGCCTGCGGATGCGGGCCAGCGCCGGTGGCAATATCGGGGAACGACTCATGGCCTGCGGCGGCCGACACTACGGAAATATCCGCAGATCAGCCCTGGACTGGCTCTCGCGGGTAGAAATAACCACCGACCGCATCGACGATCGCCCCACAGCCTATTCCGGCGGCATGCAGCAGCGTCTACAGATCGCCCGCAACCTCGTCTCCTCACCACGGCTGGTATTCATGGATGAGCCGACGGGCGGCCTGGACGTTTCGGTACAGGCAAAGCTTCTGGATATGCTGCGACAACTGGTACGGCAACTGAACTTATCCGTGGCGCTGGTGACTCACGATTTGGCCGTCGCCAGACTCCTGGCGCACCGGCTCATTGTCATGCGACATGGCGAAGTGGTGGAAACCGGCCTTTCCGATCAGGTGCTCGACGACCCGCAACATCCCTACACGCAACTTCTCGTTTCTTCCATTTTGCAAGGATGAGGGATTTTCATGCACGGCACGCAAAGATCGATAACGGCGGCAAATGAACCCATCCTGTCTGTGCGGGGCTTGAGCAAAAAATTCACTCTCCATACGCAGGGCGGAGTGGCCATCGACGCATTTTCCGGCCTCGACCTCGATGTATGGCGCGGAGAGTGCCTTGCCTTGCACGGCCCTTCCGGGGCGGGCAAATCAACGCTCTTACGGCTGCTGTACGCCAATTACAAACCCTGCGCCGGGAGCATCCGGGTGAATCATGGCGGGGCCCTGGTGGACATGGCATCCGCCCCTCCCCGCGCGGTACTGTCTGTACGACACAGCACGATTGGGTACGTCAGTCAGTTTTTACGGGTTATTCCGCGCGTTTCCTGTCTGGATATCGTCGCGGAGCAACTGAGTGCCCACGGCGAAGACGAACGGTGCGCCCGCGAAAAATCCGCAAACCTGCTCGAGCGCCTGCGCATTCCCAAACGGCTCTGGAATCTGGCTCCGGCCACGTTCTCCGGCGGTGAGCAACAGCGCGTCAACATCGCGCGCGGCTTCATTCGCCGGTATCCCGTCATGCTCCTGGACGAACCCACCGCCTCGCTTGATTCCACCAATCGCAAAACGGTGGTGACGTTGATCCAGGAGGCAAAAGCTGCTGGGGCCGCCATTGTCGGTATTTTTCACGATGAGGCGGTGCGTGACGCGGTGGCGGATCGTGTTTTCAGACTGCACCCCGCTTGTCAGGCATCATGAGAACGCCGGGAACGCTCGTGTACGTCATGGGGCCGTCGGGTTCCGGCAAAGACAGCCTGATCGCCTACGCGCGAAACCGCATGAACGCTCCTTACATGATGACCTGGAATGCCCCGCACGACGCGCGGCTGCGACCGGTGTTGTTTGCCCGACGCTATATCACGCGCCCAATGAGCGTCGGAGGGGAACGGCATCATTGTCTGACGCAGGAGGAATTTCAGTCTCGTCAAAGCCAAGGCGGATTTGCGCTGTCGTGGGAAAGTCATGGCTTACACTACGGCATCGGCAACGAGATCAACGCCCATCTTGCCTCCGGGGCGGTTGTCGTGGTCAACGGCTCGCGGGAATACCTGCCCGAAGCGATGATGAAATATCCCTCGCTGGTGCCTGTGCTGATCTCGGTGCAGCCCGAAGTACTGCGCGCCCGCCTTGAGAAGCGCGGCAGGGAAAACGCGGCGAGTATTGATGAACGGCTTTCCAGGGCGAGCATGAAAATGCCGGAATCCCTGGGGATGATCCGGTTGGATAACTCCAGGACTCTTGAAGAGGCTGGACGGGTTTTTTCGGATGTGTTGCTTGCGGCGTGAGGCAGAGGGATGCGGAATTGATCTTACCAAGAGGGAGGCCATTGGCGGGCGGTATGAACCAGAGCAAGCATCCACACTGTCAGATATCCGCATTTTCGCCGATTCGTGCGACGCTTGTTTGTCTTTTCGGATGGCTCGTCAGCCTGAACGCCTATGCTGCCCGGCCGATGATCACCGACGATGCCCGCATTGTCGATCCCAAGTCCTGTCAGGTTGAGAGTTGGGTTCAGTTCAACCGCGACAGCACTGAATACTGGGCGCTCCCTGGCTGCAACTTCACCGGGAATCTCGAACTGACGCTCGGCGGAGTCCACAGCAGGCATAAAGGGAGGTCACGAGGCACGGAGGCATTGTTTCAGGGCAAGACCCTGTTCAAGCCCTTGGAGCCGAACGGTTGGGGCTGGGGGTTGGTGGTCGGCAACGCCCGTCATCCGGACGTCCACGCCGACCGCAGCATGATTGGCGATCTCTACACCTATGTACCGATGAGCTTCTCGTTTCGTAATGATCGTTTCGTGCTGCACACCAACCTGGGTTGGCTACGCGAGAAGGAACCCGTGCGGCATCGGATGACCTGGGGCATCGGCTCCGAAACGCAACTCGGCAAACGCACCTGGCTGATCGCCGAGACGTTTGGACAGAGCCATGGCAAGCCGTTCTACCAGGCGGGTTTCCGCCATTGGCTGGTGCATGACCGTGTCCAGGTCGATGCCACTTATGGCGACCGGTTCGGCAACAACGGGAGAGAACGATGGTTTTCCATCGGCCTGCGTTTGCTGTCGCCTGCCTTTTTACCGTAGGCAGCACAGTGCTCAGTTGTCGACGGCTATAAAGATTCACAGTCTTGTCATTATTGTCGAGCACGTGTCATCCTGCGCGAAGTCGCAGGATCCATGCGGTGTGTGGATTGCAGCGGCTTCGCCGACTTGATGGGGAAATGCGATAGAGAGACAGCCCTCACCTGGGCAACGACTCAAGGTAGTCCCGCATCACGGCGTTGAATCTTGTCGGAACCTCAAGCATGATGTGATGACCGATGTCGTCCCATTCCACATAGGTCAGATTGGGAAAAACGGTGCGCAGGTAGTCGCCGTGATTCGGCGGTAGGTTTTTGTTTTTTGCATAAATGGCCAGCGAAGGCACTTCAAAGGAACGCTCTTCCCACTGCTCCATACGGAGCATCTCGCGCAACGAACTGGTAGCGGCGTAAGGATCAGCGGTGAACACGGTCGCCATGATCTCTTTCTGCAATTCCGGCGCCGTCCGACCGTAAAAAGTGGTCTCGACGAACCCCCGCACCGCCGCTTCCCTGTTTGGACCTTCGTGCGCGGCCAACATGGCCGCGACCATGTCCTCGAATTTCTTTTTTTCCTCAAGGGTCGGCGGAATCTGGAAATGAGCGCCGTCGACGTTAACCACGGCCTTCACCGTGCCGGGGTAGTCGATCAGATACTGCCGGACAATGGCATAGCCCATGCTGTGTCCTATCAGCACCGGATTCTGGACCCCGGCATCAGCTAGCACGGCCTGCACGGCTCCGGCAAAAAAACGCATGGTATAGGCCACATCCTGCGGCTTGCCGCTACGCCCGAAACCGGGCAGATCAAGCACGAGAACACGGTAATCCCTGGAAAATTCCGATACCTGGAAACGCCAGAACGAGGTATCGCTCGACCAGCCGTGAATGAACACCAGGGTTTGGGCATCTTTCTTTCCGGTATCGAGATAGCTTACGTGAACGCCGCCGAACGCGGCGCTACTCCGCTGTTCCTTCTCGGTATGACCACCGCAGGCCGTCAGAACAAAAAGCAGCGCAGTCAGAAAGGCAACCTGCAATGTTCTGTGTGAAGGCTTCATTTTTATCTCTCCGTCGTATGCATGATTGGTTACCCCTGAATAATAGCCTATTTTGTGGAACTACCCTGACAAAGACCGAAGCTTTGCAGACGAAGGGGAAAATAATGTTTTGGCTCTGTCCCGACACAGCGGTCAGTACCCGCCAGCATCTGCGAAAAAGTCACAGTCCTGTCATTATTGCCAAGCATAGTGCCTCCCATGACCTAAGTGGAAACGCAAGTTTTTCCACCGGAAACATTGGAGGACTTCATGGTCAGGATACAGAATTTCACACGTTCCTTTGCTTCCAACAAGGCGCTGGACGACATCAGCCTTTCCGTTGCGCAAGGCGAAATGGTGGCCCTCATCGGGGCTTCCGGCTCCGGGAAGTCCACTTTGTTGCGTCACATCTGCGGCATCATGGCCGGGGACAAGGGGTGCGGCAGCATCGCGGTCATGGGCCGCATGGTGCAGCAGTGCGGCTGTATCGAGCGTGACGTGCGCAAAACCCGAACGGGCATCGGCATGATTTTCCAGCAGTTTAATCTGGTCAATCGCTTGCAGGTGCTCACCAACGTCATGCTGGGCGCGTTGGGCCGGATACCGCTGTGGCGTAGCGCCCTGCACCTTTTTCCGAAGGACATCCGACACCTGGCCCTTGAATCCCTTGCCCGAGTCGGCATCGTAGAAAAGGCTTTCCAGCGGGCGTCAACCCTTTCAGGCGGCCAACAGCAACGGGCGGCCATTGCCCGCGCGCTGGTACAGAAAGCAAAAGTCCTGCTGGCCGACGAACCCATTGCCTCCCTCGATCCCGAAAGCTCGCGCCGGGTCATGGAAATTTTGGCCGAAATCAACAAGAAGGAAGGCATGACCGTGCTGGTCTCCCTGCACCAGGTGGACTACGCCATCCGCTACTGCCCGCGCACCATCGCCCTGAAGCAGGGCCGTATCGTGTACGACGGGCCTTCCGGCGCGCTGACCCCGGCCCTTCTTCGTGAGCTATACGGCGCTGCCTGCGAGGAAATGTTCTCAGAGACTATCGGCAAATCCGATAAAGCCCATACCCATCTGGCCGAACTCACGCGCACTTTGAATCCCATTGCTGCCTGAATGCGGCCCATTGTCATCATTCATTTTTCACCAGGAGTTATTCGTGGGTAAATTCTGCCGTTCCATCATTACCGGAGTTCTCGCTTCTTCCATCATGCTGTTATCCAGCATGCCCCATGCTGAAGCGCAGGAACTGAATTTTGGCATCATCAGTACGGAAACCTCGCAAAACCTCAAAGACATATGGAAACCCTTGCTGGAGGACATGGAAAAAGAAACCGGCTTGAAGGTCAACGCTTTTTTCGCATCGGACTATGCGGGCATCGTGACCGGCATGCAGTACAACAAGGTACAGCTCGCCTGGTACGGCGGCAAGTCTGCCAAGGAGGCGGTGGATCGCGCTGACGGCGAAGTGTTTGCGCAGGTCGTGCATGCCAATGGAGCCGGTGGGTACTATTCGCACCTGCTCGCTCATAAGGATTCGCCGTTGAACAACGAAAAGGATTTGCTGGCACAGGCGAAAAACCTCACCTTCGGCAACGGCGACCCCAATTCCACTTCCGGTTTCCTGGTTCCCGGATACTATGTTTTTGCCATAAACAACGTTGACCCCAAGGTTATTTTCAAACGCACCTTGAACTCTAACCACGAAGCCAACGCTCTTTCCGTAGCCAACAAGCAGATCGATGTCGGCACCTGCAATAGCGAAGTCCTGGAGCGCCTTGAAAAGACGCAGCCGGATAAACGCGCGCTACTCAAGGTCATCTGGACATCTCCCCTGATTCCCAGCGACCCGCTGGTGTGGCGCAAAGACCTGCCCGCAGCGACCAAGGAGAAAGTGAAGAAGTTCATCCTGAGCTACGGTCAAGAGGGCAGGCCGAACGTCGAACGCGAAAAGGCGGTGCTCAAGGCGCTGCAATATTCGAGCTTCCGCGCCTCCAGCAACGACCAACTCCTCCCGATCCGGCAGTTGGAACTGTTCAGGGAGAAAGGCAGTATCGAGAGCAACCCCAATATCAGCGCCGCTGACAAGCAAATGAAAATAAAAGACATAGACGCCAATCTGGCCGCTCTGAACGCCCGCATGGAAGAACTCGGACATGCAAAAAAATAATACCGCACATGCCATAGCCCCCAAAGGCGTTGCAGTGTGAAAGGGAAATGAATGGCTTCCATTTCCGAAATACATCCTGCGTCTGAGGCGGCGTCAACGCCTCAGCATCAGGTTTCCGGGAAGAAACACTCGCGTTCCCTGCTCTCTCTGATCGGATGGGGATTGTTCCTCACGGCGCTCGCCTGGTCATGGCAGGGGGCGGAAATGCGTCCACTGGCGCTCGTGACGGATGCCGGAAACATGGTGAGTTTCGGGAAAGATTTTTTCCCGCCGGATTTCACCGACTGGCGTACCTACCTGGAGGAGACGATCGTAACGGTGCAAATTGCCCTGTGGGGAACGTTTCTCGCTGTGCTGTTTGCCGTGCCGCTCGGTATCCTGAGTTCCGAAAACATCGTGCCGTGGTGGGTCTATCAGCCGGTACGCCGCGCGATGGACGCCGCCCGCGCCATCAATGAAATGGTTTTTGCCATGCTGTTCGTGGTGGCGGTCGGCCTGGGGCCGTTTGCCGGGGTGCTTGCCCTTTTCGTTCATACCACGGGCGTATTGGCCAAGCTTTTTTCCGAAGCGGTCGAGGCCATCGACCCTCAGCCCGTCGAAGGCATCCGCGCCACCGGGGCGCACGGTGTGGAAGAAGTGATCTTCGGCGTCATTCCCCAGGTGTTGCCGCTCTGGATTTCCTACTCGCTCTATCGGCTTGAATCGAATATCCGCTCCGCCACCGTGGTCGGCATGGTGGGGGCGGGCGGTATCGGCGTGCTGTTATGGGAACTCATCCGGGGGTTTTATTTCAGCCGCACCTGCGCCGTCATGCTGATCATCATCGCCGTTGTCGTGACGTTCGATCTGCTGTCCCAGTACATTCGCAAACGTTTTGTATGAACACACGGAATACTTATCTCATGAACACCCTCTATCTGACGAACGGACGTGTCATCACGCCGCAAGGCGAGGACGACAGGCTGCTTTTTTGCGACGGACTCATCGCCGACGACTTGTGTGCAGCGGATTGCGAGTACGACCTCGAAGGCGACTTTCTCATCCCAGGGCTGATCGAACTGCACACCGACAACCTGGAAAAGCATTTCGTTCCGCGCGCTGGGGTGAGCTGGCCGGCGGGGCTTTCTTCCATCGCAGCGCATGATGTGCATATGATCGTCTCTGGCGTCACCACGGTGTTCGATGCCATTACCGTTGGAGAACCTGCCAACAGAAGGCATCGGAATGAGCTTTTCACCGCCAGCCTCGACGCCATCGAGGCGGCAACCGAACGTCGCCTGCTGCGGGCGGAGCACTTTCTGCATTTGCGCTGCGAGCTTGCCGGCGACGGTGTCGCAGAGCAGATTGCTCCGTACATGGAATGCGAAAGGCTACGCCTGCTTTCCATCATGGATCACACGCCCGGACAACGCCAGTGGCGGGATCTGGATAAATACAAGACCTATCACGGCCTGCATGGAACCCCGGAAGAGGAATTCGCGGAACGCCTGGGTATGCTGCAAACCATGCAGACGAAAAATGCGTCCAAAAATCTGGAAGCCATCGTCAACCTCTGTCGCACGCGCTCTTTGCCGCTCGCCAGCCACGACGACACGACCGAGGATCATGTGCGGGAAAACGTCGATCATGGTGTGAGCATCTCGGAGTTCCCCACGACCCTGGAGGCCGCGCGGGAAGCCCGGCGTCACGATCTGTCCATCATCATGGGCGCGCCCAACATCGTGCGCGGGGGATCTCATTCGGGCAACGTGTCGGCGACGGAACTGGCGAAACAAGGGCTGCTGGATATCCTTTCTTCCGACTATATGCCTGCAAGCCTGCTGCATGCCGCCTTCCTGCTTCCGGGACTGACGGGCATATCCCTGAAAAAAGCCCTGGAAACCGTGACGATCAATCCGGCGAAAGCGGTAGGGCTCGATGATCGCGGCGAACTTGCGCCGGGCAAACGGGCGGATGCCGTAAGGGTGAAGCTGGTGGGGGATGTTCCCGTCGTGCGGGCTGTCTGGCGATCCGGTCAGCGGGTGCTGTAACCGGAAGAGGCAGCAAAAACCATGAATGCGCGTTACGCGATTTACTTTATTCCCGAACCCGGAACGGCGCTCGCACGCCTGGGGTCGGCCTTGCTCGGCCGGGACACCGAAACGGGCCATGCCGTCGCTCAACCTTCTTTTCCGGGCTTTTCGCAGGAGAGATTGCATGCGCTTACGGCCAACGCGCGGCGCTATGGACTGCACGCCACCCTGAAAGCGCCCTTTTTTCTGAATCAGGGCATGACGGAGCGCAACCTGCTGCTTTTCGCGGCCCGCTTTGCCGGGTGCAGGCAGGCCATTATCCTGCCAAGGCTGGAGCTTGCGCGTATCGGTTCTTTTTTCGCTCTCGTTCCATCCGGGAAAAGCCCGAAGGAACAGGAAGCCATACGAGACATCAACGCCCTCGCGGCAGATGCCGTCTCCTTCTTCGATCCGTTCCGGGCGGCTCCATCAGAGCAAGAAATTGCGCGCCGGAATCCGCAAAAACTCAGTACGCGCCAAAGAGAGTTGCTGGTTGTGTGGGGCTACCCTTACGTCTTTGAAGAATACCGTTTTCACATTACGCTTACCGGAAAGCTGAATGAGAACGTGGAAAGCGATGAAATGGGAAAGAGGCTCTCCTCTTACCTTGCTGCGGCATGCAATGAGCCTGTTGCGATTTCAGGCATATGCATTTGCAAGCAGATGACTCATGTCGATCTTTTAATGTCCGATTTGCATTCTGGAAACACTGCCGCCGATTTTATGCCCTTGAAAAAGTTTTGTTTCCATCATGGCAAAACGCGACGGACAACCGGCTTCAAGAGCTGGCAGCACGCATGCTCGTGATTGCCTGCAAGTGGAAAGAGTGCGCGGCGAGGCCGGGTGCGGGCATTCCGGGATAAAAAAAGAGGGCCTGGCGGCCCTCTTTGTCAGCATTACTGCTACCTGACGACTCACGTTCTGAAATTCCGCAAGGCAACCCTGACTTCAGTGGCCAACTGGCCGAGGTACTTGGCGTTTTCGGCCACGCCCTCGGCAGCGGCGTTATTCTGCTCGGTCATCTGTGCGATGCTCTCCACATGGCGCGCCAGATCGTGACTGGCATGGCTCTGTTCCTTCAGCGCATCCGAGATTTCGGTAACGGCTCCCGATACCTTGGCAGCACTCTCATGGATGGATTGCATCCGTCCGCCGGCTTCCTGTGCCAGATCCTGCCCGCTTTCCACCTGGCTCACCACCCCTCCCATCTCCTTGACCGCTTCGTCGGCCGAAACCTGCATCTTGCCCACCATGCCGCTGATGTCCAGCGTCGATTGGGCCGTGCGCTCGGCGAGCTTGCGCACTTCGTCCGCCACGACCGCGAACCCCCGGCCCTGTTCGCCCGCCCTGGCCGCCTCGATGGCCGCGTTGAGCGCAAGCAGGTTGGTCTGATCGGCCACCTCCTTGATGACATTGACCACGCTCGTGATCTGGTGCGATTCCTCGCCAAGAGTCTTGATGACACTGGAGGCGCCGGAGACGATTTGCGCAATCGTGCCCATTTCGTTCCGCGTCTTGCTGATGATCTGGTTGCCCTGCTCGGACATCGTGCCCGCTACGGTTGCCATCGACTGCGCGTCCAGGGCGCTGCTGGAAACGGTGTTGATGGAAACGCTCATCTGCTCGATGGCGGCCGCCATCGCCGAGGAAGAACTGCTCTGGTTCGCCGAACTTTGCGCGACCTCCTGGGCGGATGTGGCCACGGACTCTACGGTCTTGCCGACTTCGTCGACCTGCGCCTGGATGGTTTTGAAAACGCTCTGGAGCTTGCCCATCATGAGATCGAAAGACTGGCTCAACTCACCGATTTCGTCCCTGGAGTCGATCCCCAGGCGCAGGGTGAGGTCGAGGTTCTT
>WRNU01000017.1 GCA_009776435.1 Betaproteobacteria bacterium
GGCTCATAGCCGAGCGCCTCGATGCCGAGCATGGCCGAACTCGAATCCAGGATACGCATGACGATTTTCTCGCCGTGCAGCGTCGGCAGGGTGGAGACCCGGAAGTCGATGGATTTGCCCTTGGACAGGACGAGCTTCGTCCGGCCATCCTGCGGAACCCGTTTTTCGGAAATATCCAGCCGTGAGATGACCTTGATCCGGGCAGCGATCTTTTCCTTCAAGATCAGGGGTGGCTGGGCGATTTCATGCAATACGCCGTCGGTTCGGAGGCGAATCCGGTAATACTTTTCGTATGGCTCGAAATGAATGTCTGATGCCCCTTCGTTGATGGCGTCGACCAGAACCTTCTGGATGAATTTGACGATCGGTGCATCGTCGACGTCGGAGGCGGCAGTTTGATCCTCGGATTCGGCCTCGATCGCAACGTCCAGCGCGCCCAATTCGTCCTCGATACTGAGTTTCTTCAGAGACTCATTGGTGGAATCTCCCTGTTTTTCGACGAATTTGGCGAGTTTGTCGACCTCGACAATGACCATTTCGAGCTGCATGCCCGTCTGGAAACGGATTTCGTCGAATACCCGCATGTTCGACGGGTCGGCGACGGCCAGAATCAGACGATTCGGATTGGTGCGTTGCGACAGGGCGATGACCTGATGTTTTCGCACCAGGTTGGCGTCGATGACCTTATCGGGTAGGTAGTCCCGATTGATTGCGTCAATGTCCAGCAGGGGATAACCGAAAGTCTCGGAAGCAAACTGGGCAACGTCGCGGGCGCTCAACAATTTGCGTTGCGTGACCTCGTGCAGAAAGGCGTTCGTGGTTCCTTCGCCGACGGTGCAAGCGACGGCATCGGCTTCGGATAAGCGGTTTTTCTGGATAAGCGCGCGGGCGAGTCCGCTCAATGCGGCTTGTGGATTGGCTGCCATTTTTCCGCTCATTTAGTCAAATGACATTATATGGTTCAGGGTGCGCAATACCGACCGTGAAACGCAATGAGTGCGTTACCGCGCAGCCCGTTTACCGTACCGCCAAGCCTTATCTGTGCAGCAGGACTTCTATCACGAACCGGCTACCGACATAGGCGAGCATCAGGGTGACGAACCCGGCCAGCGTCCAGCGCAGGGCGACGCGGCCACGCCAGCCCCGAAAATGGCGGCCAATCAGGAGTATGCCGAACAGGAGCCACGAGATCGTGGCGAAGACGCTCTTGTGGTCGAACCGGAAAGCCTTGTCAAAGCGGGTTTCCGTGTACATGATTCCCGCCAGCAATGCCAGCGTGAGCAGCGCGAAGGCCACGCCGATCAGCCGGAAAAGCAGCGCCTCCATCGTCAGCAATGGCGGCAGGTTTGCCAGCGCCCGCGTAAATCGACCGTGCTGCAATTGTTTCGTGGCGATTGCCATCAGCATCGCGTGCAGGGCGGCGAGCGTCACCAGGCCGCACGCCAGCATGAAGCTGATGAGATGGAGGCGGAAAATCGGCGAGGCGACGTTCTCGTGAGGGAGTGGATGCGTGTCGGGGAAAAGCGCCACCAGCACACACGCCAGCACGCCTGCGGGCAACACGATGGCGCGCAGGCCGTCGAGCCGGTTGTACAGCGTCTCCATCCAGTAAAAACAGATCGCCAGCCATACGATGAGCGAGAACGCGATGCTGAAACCGAAACGCATCTCGCTGCCCGAAAAGATCGCCGCTTGCAGCGCGAAACCGTGCGAGAGCAGGGTGATGACGAGCAGCACGCGCTCGAAGCGCGCCATGTCGGAGATCAGCTTGCCTGACGCAGCACAACGGGCCGAGCGCGTGCGCCAGAAATAAAGCCCAAGGCACACGTAAAGCGCGGCGGGAATGAGATGAAGATGCAGTAGAATCGACCACATAGGAACGTCCCAGTTTACCCCAATCCCTCTGGTTTCAGCCAAATTGCCTGCCCAGGCGAGGCAGGTGGAGTTTATACATGCTCGACAATCTTACTCAACGCCTCTCGAAAGTGGTCAAAACCCTTCGCGGGCAGGCGCGTCTTTCCGAAGACAACATCCAGGAAGCGATGCGTGAAGTGCGCATGGCCCTGCTCGAAGCCGATGTCGCCCTGCCGGTGGTCAAGGAATTCGTCTCCAGGGTCAGGGAAAAGGCGCTCGGGCAGGAAGTCGTCGGCTCGCTCACGCCCGGACAGGCGCTCGTCGGCGTGGTGCATGACGAACTATGTACGCTCATGGGCGGCGCCCACCAGGGGCTCAACCTGGCAACCCAGCCCCCGGCGGTCGTGCTGATGGCCGGTTTGCAGGGCGCGGGCAAAACCACCACCGTCGGTAAACTCGCCCGCCTGCTGCGCGAGGAGCAAAAGAAAAAGGTGCTCACCGTTTCTGCCGACGTCTATCGCCCGGCGGCCATTCAACAGCTCAAGACCGTGACCGAGCAGGCCGGAGCCGATTTCTTTGCCTCGCAGATCGGGCAGAAGCCCGTCGATATCGTGCTTGCCGCGCTCGATTTCGCTCGCAAGCATCACCACGAAGTATTGTTCGTCGACACCGCCGGTCGGCTGGCGATCGACGCGGCGATGATGGACGAAATCCGCGCCCTGCACGCAGCGCTCGATCCGATAGAAACCCTGTTCGTCGTCGATGCCATGCTTGGGCAGGACGCGGTCAACACCGCCCGCGCCTTCAGCGAGGCCCTGCCGCTCACCGGCGTGGTGCTCACCAAGCTCGACGGCGACGCGCGCGGCGGCGCGGCGCTGTCGGTGCGTCACATCACCGGCAAACCGCTGAAATTCGCCGGCGTTGGCGAAAAGCTTTCGGGTCTCGAACCCTTTCACCCGGATCGCATGGCAAGCCGCATCCTCGGCATGGGCGACATCCTTGGACTGGTCGAAGATGCTCGCCGCCGTGTCGACGAAGAAAAAGCTGCCGATCTCGCGCGCAAACTCAAGAGCGGAAAAGGGTTCGATCTCAACGACTTCAAGGCGCAGATCGGGCAGATGCGCANCATGGGCGGCATCTCCTCGCTCCTCGACAAGCTCCCGGCGCAGTTCGCGCAGGCCGCCGGTCAGTTGCAGGGNGGCGCCGAAGAAAAAACCATTGCNCGCGTCGAAGGCATCATCAACTCCATGACTCCGCTCGAACGATCNCGTCCCGAACTCCTCAAGGCCAGCCGCAAGCGGCGCGTTGCCGCCGGGGCGGGCGTGAGCGTCCAGGANGTCAACCGCCTGCTCAGTCAGTTCGAGCAGACGCAGAAAGTCATGAAGCAATTCTCCAAGGGGGGTATCGGCAAGATGATGCGCGCCATGAAAGGCATGATGACCGGCGTTCCCGGCCTGCGGTGAGAACAAACGCCATGAAGAACATATTCGTTGCGCTTGGCCGTTCGGTGCGCAGCCTCGTGCGGCCAGGCGTCTTCGTTCATCTCATCTGGCCGGGCATCGCTTCGGCGCTGATATGGACGATCGTCGCGTGGTATTCCTGGGCCGCAGCAGTCGATGCCGTCATGGGAACCATCAAGGGGTTTGGCTGGCTCGGCAACTGGATCAGTTCTTCGGGGTGGGCCTCGGACATCGTGCTGTTAATGGTCAAATTGTCCATGGTGCTTGCGTTCGTGCCCCTCTTTTACATCACCTCGTCCGTGCTCGTCTCGCTGGTAGCCCTGCCAAAAATACTCGACCGCGTCGCCCGGCGCGATTACGCCGATCTCGAACGACATCGTGGCGGCTCCGACGCGGGTAGCATCGGCAATACCCTGGTGGGTCTGTTGTGGTATGTGTTGGTCATGGTCGTATCGTTGCCGCTATGGCTCATTCCCGGCGTGGCGCTGATTGTGCCGCTTCTGGCAACCGGCTGGCTCAACCAGCGCGTTCTTGGTTATGATGCTCTGATGCATCATGCCGACCCCGACGAATTCGTCCGCCTGCGCCGGGAACTCCGTCCCCAAATGCTGATGTTGGGTAGCGGAACCACCTTGCTGGCCTATGTGCCGGTTGTCAATGTCGTTTCTTCGGCGCTTTCCGGGTTATCTTTCGTCCATTTTCTGCTCGAAGCCCTGCGCCGCGAACGTCAAAAGCGCGGGGGCATTACGCACGACTCCGAATCCGGCGATGCTTCGAGGAAGACACACGACACGGGGTTCGGATCATGAGGAGGATCGAAAAATGAGAGTGCTTCACACCATGCTGAGGGTTGGAGACCTCGAACGTTCGTTGGCTTTCTATACCGGCGTGCTCGGCATGCAATTGCTGCGTAAACACGATTACCCGGAAGGCCGTTTTACCCTCGCCTTCGTCGGATATCAGGACGAGGACGAAGGGGCAGTCATCGAACTCACCCACAACTGGGGTGTTGACCGCTACGAGCCGGGTACGGCGTTCGGCCACATTGCGCTGGAAGTCGATGATGCGAAAAAAGCCTGTGACGATATCCGTGCGCGCGGCGGCAGGATCGTGCGCGAAGCCGGGCCGATGAAGCACGGCACGACCGTGATCGCTTTCGTCGAAGATCCGGATGGTTACAAGATCGAGTTGATCGAGCGTGGAACGCGCTAGAGCGGTTTCGATTTAAATGGACACATTTTCCCGGACCCTCTGCACAACCCTTTTGTCATTTCGCGCTTGGCGAAGTCGCTGCAATTCACACACCGCCTGTCATCCTGCGACTACGCGCAGGATGACAGGCGGTGGATGCAAAGTTATACAGATGTTCCATAGGATGTATGCACTTGGATCAAAACTGCTCTAGAATTCGCTCATTTGTCCATCATGGTGTTTTTCCCTGACAGGTTTCGAGTCGTCCTGCTGCGCATTGCGGGGATTGAACCTGTCAGCATGTATTCATGGAATCGGCAATTTCGAGGAGGGGTCTGGATCATGTTCATCATCAAATCAATATTGCGTCCGCGCGTCGTGGCGACGCTTGCGTTATCAACTGTTTTGGGCGCGTTCAGCGCGGGCGTCCATGCAGAAAATACCACTCTCCCCCCTTCCGATATCATTACCCGTGATGCGGAAATTGCGATGCAGTTTTTTCATCAGCAAAACTTTACCGAGGCGCTGAATTACTATGAAAGGGCGATTTCGAGGTCCGCCAGGGTAAACGGCGAGCAGCACCGGGATACCGCCCGCTACAAGAACGATATCGGCGTTGTGTATCTGGAAATGGAGAAGTACGCACAGGCTCGCGACATCCTGATGCAGGCCGCCAGAATTGCAGGAAAACTACCGAATGAACTCAACAGCGCCACGATCTATAGAAACCTGGGGGCGACGTTCTTTAATCTTGGAGATTATGAAAAGGCCGTGAACTGGCATCAGAAGGCGCTTTCGGTTCGAGAAGGCATTCCGGACGCGGAGAATTCCGACATAGCCGGAGCTTACGGAGATATTGCCGTCGTCTTCAAAGGCCTGGGCAGTACGTTGGACTGGTGTCTCAAGGCGTGGATGACTCAAAAGCATGAGATTGGCGCGGGTCACTTGAAGGAGGGGAAATACGCAAAGGCGCGTGACGTTCTGACGCAGGCCGCCAAAATTGCCGATATGGCATCGAACAGCAAGGATCCCGAGAGTATCGAGATTGCCGCGATGGTGTACGGGAGCCTGGGCTTGGCGCATTATCGCCTCGGCGACAACACAAAGGCGTTGGAGTGGCATCGGAAGGCGCTTGCGATTCGGGAAAGCGTTCTTGGAAAGGGGCATCCGGGCACAGCGGTAGCATACGTCAATGTCGCCGTGGCTGAGGCCAGATTGGGCAACCACGAAAAAGCCCTGGAAAATTTGCAGGAAGCCGTGCCGACTTTTGAAAAATCGAACAGCGATCGTCAGTCCGACGCAGGTATTGTCTATACAAACATCTCCTGGGTGTATTCCTCGATGCGCGATTACGACAATGCGGAGGAATGGGCCAGGAAGGCGCTGGAGGCCAATGAAAAAAACTTCGGCACGGATCATCCCTCTGCGGGCATGTCTCATGCCAGCATTGCTACGACATATCTGAATCGGTGTCGGTGTGACAAGGCTGTTCCCGGTCAGTGTCAGTTAGACAAAGCGGGTTCTGACCAGTGTCAGTTCGACAAGGCTGTTGACAGTTATCTCCAGGCATACCGGATCTGTCGAGCAGGACTCGGTGAAGCGAATCCGCAGACGAAGTCGATCAGAGCCAATCTGGAAAAAGCCTATAAACTTGCCCACCAAAAAATCAAGAACCCCACGCCTTTCAACAACTGGCTGAAAGAATCCCTGGCCCATGCGGGGGCGGGGATTTGAATTTTTATCCGCAGGCCGCGACGATTTCCAGGATTTCCGCGCCGTAGGCTTCCAGCTTGCGCTCGCCGATTCCCGTGATGCCGCGCAACTCGTCCAATGTTGCCGGGCGAGCGATGGCGATATCGCGCAGGGTGGTATCGTGGAAGATGACGTAAGCCGGAACGTTGCGCGTCTGCGCAGTGTTGGCGCGCCAGACGCGCAGGCGATCGAAGAGCGTGGCGGGCACGCCGCCGGGAATGCCCCGCTCGCGCGTGGCTCCCTTGCGGTGTTTTTTCGACCTGTGGAGCTTTTCGGGCGGCAGCCTGACGAGCAGATCGGCCTCTCCCCGCAGTAGCGGGCGGGCGGACTCGGTGAGCGCCAGCGCGTTGTAGCGTTCATGATCGACACACACGAAATCGTGCGCCACGAGCTGCCGGAAGACCATGCGCCAGTGTTTCTCGTCGAGATCGCTGCCGATGCCGAAGGTGCTCAGTTTCTCGTGGCCCTTGTCCTGTACCTTGTCGGTCAGTTCGCCGCGCAGCACGTCGATCAGGTGGCCCGCCCCGTAGCGTTGGCCCGTGCGGTATACGCAGGACAAAGCCTTGCGCGCCGCTTCCGTGGCATCCCAGGTCTGGGGTGGATTCATGCAATTGTCGCAATTGCCGCAGGGCGCAGTCTCTTCGTCGAAATAGGCGAGCAATCGCTGGCGGCGGCAAGCCGTGGTCTCGGCCAGTCCCACGAGGGCATCGAGCCGGTTGCGTGCGAGCCGTCGGTAAGTCTCGTAATCCATGCCGGCCTCCCCTTCGCCCGAGTCGATCATCCGGCGTTGCTGAACGACATCCGCCGCGCTCCAGGCCATCCATGCCCGCGCCGGCAGCGTATCGCGGCCCGCCCGACCCGTTTCCTGATAATAGCCCTCGATCGAACGCGGCAAATCGAGATGCGCCACGAAGCGCACATCCGGCTTGTCGATTCCCATGCCGAACGCAATCGTTGCCACCATCACCAGACCGTCTTCGCGCTGAAAGCGCCCCTGGTGTTCCGCCCGGATCGGGGTCGGCAATCCCGCGTGATAGGGGAGCGCCGCGATGCCGTGCTCCTGTAGCCACACGGCGGTTTCCTCCACCTTGCGCCTCGAGAGGCAATAGACGATTCCCGCCGCGCGCGAGAATCTGGAATGGATTTCATCGCGGATGAAACTGAGCAACTGGCGGCGCGGATCGGCTTTCTCGACGATCGTGTAATGGATGTTCGGGCGGTCGAAGCTGGAAACGAAACAGCGCGCCGCGCCCAGATGCAGTCGCTCGATGATCTCGTCGCGGGTCTGGCGGTCGGCGGTGGCCGTGAGCGCGATGCGCGGAATGGCCGGGTAGCGTTCCGGCAGGATCGACAATTGCAGGTATTCGGGGCGGAAATCGTGTCCCCATTGCGAAACGCAGTGCGCCTCGTCGATGGCAAACAGCGCAAGCCGTTCCGTGTCGCGCAGATGGTCGAGCTGATCGAGGAATCGGGGGGTCATCAGGCGCTCGGGCGCGACATAAAGAAGATCGAGATTGCCTGCGCGTAGCGCCCGCTCGGTGGCTCTGGCCGACTCCAGGTCGAGGCTGGAATTGAGATATTCCGCTGCCACTCCCGCCTCCTTGATGGCGCTCACCTGATCGTGCATGAGCGCGATCAGGGGCGACACCACGATGGCCGTCCCCGGTCGCATCAAGGCCGGAATCTGGTAACACAGCGACTTTCCGCTCCCCGTGGGCATCAGCACCAGCGCGTCGCCCCCGGCGGCGACATGCTCGATGATGGTCTTCTGATCGCCGCGAAAAGCGTTGTAGCCGAAAACGCGCGCGAGGATATCGTGGGCGTCGCGGCTCATCCCTGGCAGGCGTGCGCGTTGCGGATGCGTTCGACGAGCGTCGTGGTCGAACGCTCGACCTCGAACGGAATCGAATGCACGCTGCCGCCCCAGGCGCGCACTTCGATTGCGCCGACGATGGTCTCGGCCGCCCAGTCCCCCCCTTTGGTCAGCACATCGGGGCGGGCCGCGATGATCCGGGCGAGTGGCGTCTCATCCGCGAACCAGGTGACGAGATCGACGCTTTCCAGCGCGGCGATCATCGCGATGCGGTCTTCCAGCGGATTCAGCGGTCGATCTGCCCCCTTGCCGAGCTTTCTCACCGATTCGTCGGTATTGAGCGCCACCACGAGCGAGGCTCCCATCGCACGCGCGCGGGAAAGATAAATCACATGCCCGCGATGAAGAATATCGAAACAACCATTTGTAAACACCAACGGGCGTGGCAGTTCCGTCACGCGGGAGGCAAGTTTTCGCGGCGAGCAGTATTTGGCTTCGTACAGCAGGCGTTCGTAGGGCATATGGATGGTGGGTACGAGGGGGAAGGAGGCGCTGGACTCGAGGAGGCGTTCATTGTAAGGCAAAAAGCCGAGCTGCTTCTGGCGCGGATTCAAACTGAGGTACTGTCCGATCCTGACCATCGTTGGTTTTTCTGTTGTCAGTGGCTAAAATAAGCTGATGAGAACAGTGCCATGACGGGCGGCAGTGGTGTGCCGAAAAACTGGCTGATGAGGATTGGATGAGACTGCTTTCGATTTTCGCGTTGGTGTTCCTGATTTCTTTCCTGCTGCACGGGGGGCTGAAAGATCGGGCCGCGCCGAACGGGCAGGCAGGGCAGGGCGTGGAAGAAGTTGAGGACGCGACGGATGAGGCGGACGAGGAGTTGCCGCAGGCGGATCAGGAAGATTTCTCCTCCCTCATTTTCAGCCAGCCTTACCCCGTCAGGCATTTCGATTTCGAGCGAGAACAGGCTTTCAGCGCCATCGATGCCGAAATCAGGAACCTGCTCATCGGCAACCCGCTCTTCGGCAGGAACGACGACAGTTTCAAGTCGAAAAATCATCTTTGTGCCGTGGGTTATGAATTCCCGCGCAGCCAGCAAGGCAAGAGACGAGGCCCCGCGAGAAAGGAAGTCGTCGTTTATTGGAAGGAAGGCAAGATGCTCTATCGCTGGAGGGGAGGAGACCCCAGGGCGGTGGAGCGGGATTTTTACAATGCCCGTTCCCTGATGGATTCGCGCAGTCTCCCGCTCGATCCCGACCAGGGGGTGATCGGAGGGGAAGAGGCCGGGGGCGGCGAGGACAAGTTCGGCGACTATAAAGAGCGCGCCCAAAACGTGATCGCCGATTGCGAGAACCATGGAAAACCGTACGAGATCGAGCCTTTCGTGCCGCCTCCGCGTGGATTCAAGCGTCCGGAAGGCGGAGGCCGTCCCCGTCGCCCGTCGCCCGCGACGCCACCCGCCCCAGCCACGCCGCCCGCTCCTGCAGAGCCGCCTAACCCCGCAGAGCCGCCTAACCCCGCAGAGCCGCCTAGCCCCGCAGAGCCGCCTGCTCCCGCAACATCTTCTTCTTCCCCGCTCGTATAGAGCGGTTTCGGTTCAAGTTGGAATGCACCCTGATCGAGGTTTGGCTTGCACCTACCCGGCGAACGGTGTCTGGGCGTTTTTACCGCAACTTCCCCCTCTCCCTCATTCCCTCTCCCGCAAGGGGAGAGGGACGGTCGTGCCGTGAACGTTTTGAAAGCACACTTGAATCAAAACCGCTCTAACCGTCTTCGGCGTCATCGATCCCAAAGCGGCTTTTAACGATTGCTTGCATGAATGTATTGCTGAAGTCATCGGCGACTTTCCATTCGTTGCCCTCGCGCACGAACACGAATTCTCCTTTCAACAACAGCCAGGGCGATGCGCCTATTGCACCCAGCAGAAAATCCCGGAACTCGATTTGAACGGGGCATCCGTAGCGGCCTTCATCGAGTTCGCGGCAATCGGCAGTCGGGAGGACATTTTTTACGTTATCTGCATAGGTTAACGGGGTGTCGTCTCGAGACCGTTGGTGCCTGAGGCCGGGCATGCGCGCCGAAGTGTCTTTGTCGATTTTGCGTAACCCCGCCATGACAGCCTTCTGCATGGCGTCACGTCCCACTGGTGTGCCGAATTTTTTGTCGGTCGTGTCTTTACTGGCAATGCGAGCCTTCAAGAATTCTATTGGGACAGTCCTCACAATGAAGTCGCCGCTCTTATCCGGGTCGCGCTCGATCGTAAAGCCGATTT
Source organism: Betaproteobacteria bacterium (assembly GCA_009776435.1). Classification (GTDB taxonomy): domain Bacteria; phylum Pseudomonadota; class Gammaproteobacteria; order Burkholderiales; family Rhodocyclaceae; genus WRNU01. The sequence continues at coordinate 10,346 of WRNU01000017.1, forward strand.
TTTCGCCGGTATCCGTCGAAGGAACGTAATCTTCACCAATACCCCGGCTGCTTGCAAAGACGTTTGCCATGCAAGACCGGATGCCGGTTTCTGCATCGTAATTCAATTCGGTTGGATTCCGAAAAGAGAACGACGTAGAGCCCCTTGGATTCATCATGTTCCGCGTGATGTCCTTTGTGCTGGGGATAGAGAGGCGGAATAAAGCGTTTTGGGTTTCTTTTGCATTACAGCCCGGAGTGGACGTTGGTATGAGCAGCCAGTACACGAAACCGCCCAGCACGGCCACCGTGCCGATACCCTTGAGTATCGCTTTGAGCATGTTCTGATCTCCCACAGGCGGGCCGTATGACGAGTCGTCCGGTGTCTTGCTCTGTTCGCTGAAATTCGTGCTCATGTCTTTTGTTATCTCCAGGTTTATGAGAATTTCATTACCTATTGTTGCGCCTTGAAACATATAAATCTATCACAGTCACACCGTCACTGGCTGCGCGTCTGCCCAGTAGAAGGAAGCATTTGTGAGACCCGATCCAGCGCCTGCTGCGTGAATGCGGGCAGATCCGCGTCCGAACGGATGCGGCCTATCTGCACCATGGCGATAAGCTTGCGCTGCTCCAGGACAAAGGTGGTCAGTGTGGCAATGGGAAAATCCAGGGAGCCTGTCCTGCCTTCAATGACGGCGTGCCCCGTGGCCAGCATGGAGCGCGCCTTGTCCCTCTTTTCCATAAAGCCCTTCTGCGTCATGCTCACGATGGTCAGGTTTCTGCCTATGGCATGACGAAAGACGTCTTCCAGCTTTTTCTTGAAGTCGTCCGTGGTGTATTCGTGACCGATGACCTTATCCAGCAGGACAGTCGTCGTGACAAAGGCCGCCCGGTTCAGGGGGAGCCTGGAAAACTTTTCATCGTAGGTGAGATGAAGGTACCAGTCGGGTAATGCCTCCGAGTCTGTTTCGCGTATTGCAAGATAGGCTGTGGGTACGTATTTGGCAAAAACCACGGTGCGCATGCCGAATTTCTTATCGAGTTCCTCGAGTTGCAGCGGGAAAAGCGCGTCCGCCCTGCTGAAGCCCTGCGGTGTCTCATAGGTGATGCTGGCCGTGCCGATGGTCAGAGTTTCCGCACTGGTCGGTGCAACAAGAGACAACAGAAGAAAAAGACACGCCTTGTACACTCGGAATATCCCCGGAATGAAACGATGCAGAACCCGCTGCATGCGTAGTCCACGTAAGCCGAATCCTGTTCCGTCCGGAAACGCTCTTCCAGTATGGCGCGGACGACGTAACAGGCGGACGAGGCGGCAACAATACAAGCGTTGAGATGGAGTCGCGGCTCCCCTGAATCGTATCGAGGAATCCCCGCCATTTATGATGAGGTGACTCGAATTGGCAAGAGTCTGACCGTTCCGGTCGCACGCACCGGCTCGAATGCGCAGGTTGTACATTACCTGGAATCGAGCCGTCGCGGCGCTACTGCAATGGGCTACTTACCAACAAACTTGGGAATACCGTAAGTGTTGTCGATATCCTTTATTTCGTTCCAGCCAGGCTGGTAGCTTCCTTCCTGGAGATCGAGCAATTTGCTCTTCAGGCACTCCCGAAGCTTTGCAACTTCTCGAGACTTTTCACCCCTGAAGGGGCGGCTGAGAAGCACGTTGGGCATGGCAAGCGCATTGTTGTTATAGACGCCAATCCCTTTGTAGGTGATCGGTTTGACAAAGAGCTGTGGGCTGGGGATCTGAGCGTCATATGGTACGAGAGTCAGGCCGGAATCCTGCTTGAGTGGTGCGACAACTCCGCTCGGCCAACCGCTCACCGACAAAGCCGCAGCAACTTCTCCTTTGCGCACCAGGTTGAATGCCTCGCTATCGCTTTCGATGTCTCTCATCTCCATCTTGTAATCCAAAAACTTGTCGAGTTGCCGAACAAGCAATTGCGCTGAACCAACGAGTGCGACACGTTGTCCCCGGAGATCAGAGAAACGATTGATTACCATGGTTTTTTCGTTTCCGGACATGAGTCCGAATAATTTTTTTTCGCCAGTTATGGCGAACCCGCTGGCGGAAGTGACGACATGCAGGTAATTGGAATTGAGACCGACTATTGCCTGAAGCGCATTGATATTTTCGTCACCCGTTTTCATGTGCGTCCATGTGTCAATCTGCGCAAATCCGAGATCGGCCTTCTTTTCCGACAGGACGGTCAAATTGTCCAGCCCGCCGGTAGTGACCAGTTCACAGACGGGAACCACCTGGCCGCAAACCTTGTTTATGTCGGCGAAGAGCTTGCTGAATCCCTTGCCTGAGGGGCCTGTGGCAATTATCAGGCTTTGATCTCCGCATTCAGCCTTTTCAGCGAAGACCTGGGATGCGAAGCCGATAGCGACCGCAGCAAGCACGGTCTTCAATACGAAACGATGACGGCACATGAAAGTGTCTCCTTTAAAGGTTGAACTTCTTGTCGGTGGTATGATAATTAGGCCGTGGATCGGGTTGGCTTTGCTGGGAGGAAAAGGTTGCCAGCAAGCCCAACAATACAATCAAAATCACAATGATGGTGCTACCCCATTTGAGGATCTTCCAGAACATGCGTTACCTCGCTGAAATTTGCTCGGGAATATGAATGGCTGAAAGATCTATTGTCATCCCATCTCCGAAAGTCAGTTGATTTTGGCTGTTTAGTCTGCCCGCTTCCAATTCCAGCTCGGCAAAGACCTGATTGAAGTTGTCACGTACTGAAGCGAAAGCCTCATCGGCCAGCATTTTATTGAAAAGATCTTCTCCAGAAGCCGCGTTTAACTGAGCCATCGCCGCCTGCCCCGCTTTCCCGAATGACCACTCGAATTTCTTGTCGTCGATAACTTCCCGAAGTTGATCCAATGCCTCTTCGGCTCGACGATACTTCGATTCCAACGCCTGATGGGCCTGCCTCATGGAGGCAAGCGCAGCCTCTTGTTTCGATGCATCGTAACCCGGTTTTGTGCGCCTACGCTCTTCGAGCATGTCCCCGAGTCCCTTGATTTGGGTACCAATCTGGATTACTGCTTGTCGAAACAGTGCAACTCGTTTTGCTTTTTTCTGCAGGAAATTCTGTAATTGTTCAATGGGATTCTTGCGTGCTTCGTTTTTTCTTCCTGTCAAGAGCCTGTTTTCCCACTTCTGTCCAAGCAGTGGAAGCGCCTGAACAATCCCGATCGCCAGCAACGCAAGCGCGAACACAATAATTAAGCCAACACCTGCGCTGACGGCACTCCAAATGAGCGGCGCGGCCAGTGCAAGAACCGCCAATACACCCACACCGATGCCAAGACGTAAGAAGAAAACCTTTTTCTTTCCAGAGAACATGGGGTCTGAGTCGAGATTCAATTCGTTTTCTCCATTCCGTTGAATCAAAAAACCAATGATAAAAAGATCATTGCCTGCAAGACCCATGATGGATGCGCCACTGAATGACGCTCACGCTGCATCCCTTCCGGCTTTGAAACCGCCCCAGGCGCGGCCAGATGCCGCTGTCGTGGATGTATGGTCGTTCGGTATGATCTGGCATTCAGTCTCCACCTCGTTAGGCCATTTTTCGATTATACAGGTTTACGTGGAAATCCAGCGGCCAAGGCTGAAAAATGCATCAAGACCGTGGTAGGAGAAAGGAACATTTGCGAGGCTCGACCCAGCGCCTGCTGCGTGAACGCGGCTCGCTTTGCACTCAGAATATTCCGGGAATGAAACGATGCCGAACCCGCTGCATGTAGTCCACGTAAGCCGGCTCCTGTTCCATCCAGAAACGCTCTTCCAGTATGGCGCGGACGACGTAGCAGGCGGACGAGGCGACAAACAGGATGCCTACGAACAGGGTCGGATGGCTGAGAAAATAGCCTAAACGCATAACGATGTCCGAGAGATACATCGGGTGACGTATCCAGCCGTAGAGTCCCGTGGTGCGCAATTCCCTGACTGCGATCAAGACCCCGAAACTCTTGCCCAGTTGCAGCAACGAGAAAATGCCGATGAGCATGCCGATCAGGAGAGTCCACCAGGAAAACGCCGACAGCAGCGGGTCAGCCGTGGGTTCGGCCCCCACGAACAACATGCCGGAATAAAAGGCACACACCGCAACGGCCTGATGACTGAGGCTCGCCCCAATGGCTCGCGCCGGGCGGCGCAACGCGAAACACAGGCAGAGGATGACGTTGTGGACGATGAACAGCCCCTCGATGAAATCCAGCCTGCTTTCCGTCACCACTTTCCAACTCTGCCAGGCAAAAAACCCGAAAACGTTCAGAAAAATGTAGACGTCCAGCCATCGCTGCCAGCGCAAGGGCAGGGTGAGGCTGTTTCCTTGCACGAAACGCCGCAGCATGACCGTGCTTACGCCGCCCTGACCAGCGGCACGGATTTGATCAGGCGGTAATAGGCTCGCAGATTGGCGACTTGTTGCTTGCCGCAGAGCAACGCCTCGATACTGCCCCGGCAACTCGTCCAGAACAGGTGCGCCCACTTTGAACAATCATGCTCACTGATCATCGGGATTGCCCTCAACAGCCGTCGGGTCATTTGCATAGGTCGGGTTAAGCGGGCGTATGATAAGTGGATTGCTGATCCCCGCATGACCGTCGGGAATGGATCTTATCGTACTGCTGTTTGCCCCGAGCATGGCTTCCTTGCCAACACGCGCCATACAGAGAATGGCCCTGGCGCCCACGACGCCACGTTGCCCGACACCCGCACGACCGACGATGACCTGGCCTGGCGCGAAGAAATGGTTCGTTATCATGGCTCCCAACCCTACCACCGAGTCGTCCTCGAGTGTGATGAGTTCCGGGAGCAGCAGGTCGAGAACGACGCCGGGCGCGATATACACGTTTTTGCCTATGGAGACGCCTGCCCGTCTGTACCAGAAAATTTTCCAACCGGAAAAAGGGGTGAACATGCCCATATAGGAACAAAACGAACGCCAGCGATGGGCGAGCCGTTCCGAAAGCGAGCCATCGGAAAGAAGTAGAGCGGTCAGGGAAAGCTCCCTGCCTGCAAAATCGTCTGCGGTCAGGGTCAATGGCTTTTGAGCGCCGGCAGCGATCCAGGCGCGCAGCTTTTCTGCCGCCGGGCACGACGGACGTTTCTGGCAACGGGAGGAGGTATCACTCATGCCGGATTTCCTGCCAGAGGCCTTTCCTGTCACAGGGCAAGTAGCGCGCGGGAAGGTGCGTGAGCGAAACGGAGAACATCCCATCCGCGTCGCGCCTGAAATCCGGCTCCGGGACTCCATGTCCTGGCAGGAGGCGCTTTTGGCGCAACGCAAGAGCAAGACTTTCGTCGTCCCGCTCCACGACATGCAAAAAGGCCCAGTACCGCTCACCGGGCCGCAGTCCTTCCATCGCATGCCAAAAACCGACTTCCTGTAAGTCGCAGGTCAGTGAAAAGGATGAACTGGTCTCCACCAGCCAGCGCGCAGCCTGTACGCAACTCTCCAGCAGCAGGGAAGCGGGCGCAAGACCGCTCTCACCCCACCGTTCGAGCAGGCTGTATTCCTCCAGGGAGCCTGCCTTGATAATGGCGATGTCCTCCCATGGAGTGAATGAAACCGCCTTGTCTACCAGCCGCCAGCGCATGTGTTATCGCTCCCGTCGTCACTCGATTGGCTCTTTGCCAGGGCGCGTGCAACATCACTGACCGTGATGCTTTTTAGCATCATGGCATCATCGACGATAATGCCGAATTCTTCTTCTATTCTGCACATCATTGTCACCAAATCAAAGGATGTCAAGCCAAGATCACGTACCAATTGACACTCCCCCGTGATCTCGATGTCGTTCAATCCTTTATGATCACGAATAAATTCAATGACTCTTTCCAGCATAAGCTTAACCTTTTCCAGTGAGAGTTTCTGAAGCGAGGGAGGGGGTATTGTATTTATGCCTTTTTACTTTACCAAGAGGCGTCTTTTCAAAGTCATCTTGATATAGTTCGATTTTTTGTATCCTTTTATAAAAAGGAAGCCTGGCATTGATTTGAGTCGTTTGTCGCTCCAGTTGCGCTTGTATATCCTCGATGCCGTTTTCACGAGCATACTCAAAATCCGGATGAATACAGGCTGTAATCATGGGTAAGTTGTTATGTTTTTTGGCGCAAACAAATACAGATTTTATTAGCGGTAAATTTTCCAGAAGAGTTTCAAGTTCTTCTGGTGATACGTTATTACCGTCCGATAGTATGATGAGATTTTTCTTTCTGCCCGTGATGAACAAAAATCCATCGGCGTCGATATAACCCAAGTCTCCCGTCTTGAACCAACCATCGGAAAAAACTTGTTGAGTAGCTTCTTTGTCGTTATAGTACCCATTCATAACAATCGAGCCACGAACAAGAATTTCGCCGTCGTCAATTTTAACCTCGCAAAACGGACTCGGAAACGGCATTCCGACAGAACCGAGTTTTTGTTGATGGGGTAAATTGCATGACACAGCAGAAGTGCACTCGGTAATGCCATAACCGTCACTCAATGGAATGCCCCATTCATCAAATCTTTTTACCAATTCCGGATCCAAAAAGGCGCCTCCGCAAAAAATAATGCGAATTTTGTTGCCAAAGACATCATGGATACTCTTGAACAGTCGGCGACGTAGATCAATTTTCAGCAAGCGTAGCAGATTACTCAACCGAATGGCTTGGAGCATCTGCCGTTCTTTGCCTTTATTTCTTATTTCATTGAGTATTTGTTTATAAAATCCCTCCACTACCATCGGAACAACAAGCATGTACACAGGTTGAAAAAACTTGATATTACGAGAGAGATACTTCAACCCCCCGCCAAAACAGATCGTAGCACCATAACATAAAGGCGCTAATAATCCCGCCGTGACCTCTAGTATGTGATGCGGCGGCAAAATAGATATACAGTGCTCGCCCGGAGTGAAATCAAGAATGATATGGAGGATGCAACAAATCTTGTCACATAGGTTGTGATGAGACAATAACACTGCTTTACTGTTGCCTGTGGCCCCGGACGTAAAAACAATGACTGCATCCTGATCGGGGTGGATGGCAATGTTGGGATTGCATGAGGTTTCATTTAAGGTTTCGTCCAGTCGAATATGAAAAAACCCGTCAATTTCGCCGCCTTCGCCGAAACTCATCCCTGGATGGTCAGGGTCAAGCACTGATTTTAAATGCTGTGCTTTTGAGGAAAGGCTTGAATCCAAAATAAGATGAGAAACATCCGCTTGGCGCATCAATTGTGCAATATTTTGTTCATCCAAATTTTTATCAATCAGAACAGCGACATTGCCAGAGGTAACAACAGCAAGAAAGAGGATCAGCCAGTCGCTGCCTGGGTTGCCTATAATTGCTATATGTTTGCCATAGATATTTTTTTGCGCGAACCAAGATGCAATGCGGAAAGATGCCTGTTGAATCTGGCGACGGGATACGGACACCACAAGGTCTTTGTTTTTATTTTTTATTGCTGGCAGTTCTCCATAACAGTTGACTGCGTAGTCAAGCAGTGCTGGAATTGTCTGGATGTTTTTGAATTTGTGCTTCCCATGCTCCAAGGCCGTCCTCCTTACGCATGCAATGATTGCGCTCTGGCAGTGAAAGGGACATCCTTGATTATTTCGTAATAGGCGCGCCAGTCGCGTAGCCTGTTTTTCCCATAAAGCAACGCTTCGACATTACCTCGACAGCTTGTCCAGCAGTCCGCGCAAGGCATGGTAACGCGCTGCTCGTGCAGGCGTTGCATGAGCAGATTGATGTCTTCATTAAAAATATTGCCTACAGGTTTGTCCCGCCAGTCGAGGCAACGCGAGATATTGCCCTGGCAATCAATGTCAAAAAGGTTTTCTCCGGTATAGCAATTTCCTACCCCTTTGCCGTCCTGCCCGGCTTCTGCAAACCGCTCGATATAGCCGGGAAGCGTGACGAACTCAGGATAGCGTTTTTTGATGTCCAGCAGTCGACGAACGGTTTCTTGGGTGTCCTGAGCGCGCTGCATGGTGCCTCGCTTGCCGCAGTAAAAGGTGATGAGGTGCGTTATCCCGATCTTTCTGCATATCTTGGTCAGTTCTTCAATCTGATCCACGTTGTCGGCCATGAGCACACTATTCATGTGTACTCGCTGATCTTTTCGGCATCGGCTGGCAAACAGCGTTTCCAGGGCGGCTATCGCCCTGTCGAAAGCGCCTTCCTTGCCGCGCATGGCGTCATGTTGGGCAGCGTTGGCGTAGTCGACGGAGATATTGACCTCGTAGATGCCCGTTTTGAACAGCTCACGCGCCAATTCCGGGGTGATGAACCAGCCGTTGCAGATTAAAACGATAAAATGCTCGCGCGCCGTGATGGCGGCAATGTCCAGAATCTCCGGGTGCATGAGGGGTTCGCCGCCGCTCAGACACATGGACTGCGGCCCCAGGGGGCGTATTTTTTCCATGATGAGGCGTATATCTGCCGCACTTAAAGACGGTTTGGTCTGATAGGTTTTTTTCCAAAATTCGCAGATTTTGCACTTGAAATTACAATGGTAATGCACCTGCACGTTGCAATGAAACATGCCTTTGCATGCGATGGTTTTTATGAGCCGTACCGTTTTCAGAGGCTCTTTCAACATGACGGTATCCCCTCGATGGTGTAGATGTTCCTGAACTAGATGCCGCCGTTGATGTGAATCAACTGCGCATTGATGTAGGAAGCGCGGTCGCTGCACAAAAACTCCACTACATCCGCAACCTCTTCGCAGCGGCCCGGTCGTCCGACCAGACAGTAGCGCAGGTACTCCTTCTTCGCCTGCTCGGGCACGTTGCTGGAAACTCCGCCGTCCAGCATGCCCGGCGCCACGGCGTTGACCCGGATGTTGTAGCGGGCCACTTCGCGGGCAAGGCCCAGGGTAAAACCCATCACGCCGCTCTTGCTGGTGGCGTAGGTCACGGGCACATCCAGGAGACGCTGTCCGGCAATGGAGCTCATGTTGACGATGGCTCCGCTGCCTCGGCGGATCATGCCCCGGACGAGGGCGTGAGTCGTCAGGAACATGCTGCGCAAATTGGTGGCCATGGCCGCGTCCCAGTCTTCGGTCTCCAGGAGGGCAAAGGGCATGACGCTGGTTTTTCCCGCGTTGTTCACCAGGGCGTCGGGGGTGCCGAAATCGCGCTCCAGCATTTCGATCATGGCATTGACGGCATCCGCGTTTTCGAGGTCGGCCTGCAAGGCCAGCGCGCCGGTTTCAGCGGCCAATGCTTTGGCTCTCTCTTCGCCCCGGTTATAGCAAAAGGCCGTTTTCCAGCCGAATTCCGTCATTTTTCGGACGATGGCGGCGCCAACTTCCCCGCTGCCGCCGGTGACGAACACGCTTTTCATGCCGCTTGCTCCGGTTCGCGCATGTACGCTACGAGGTTCATGAAGGTTTTTACCCGAAAACTTGCCGGTAGGTGGTTGACGGGCATGTCGGGAACAAGCTCGCCCTCCGGTACTTCGGGCATGGCCTTTTTGAATTCTGCGATGGCGGCTTCGGTATAGCACTCGTTGACGATCATGGGCGCATCGCCCAGGGCTTCCTGGGTGCGGCGCTCGAGATACCTCGGGTTGACGCGCACGCTGAAACGCTCTTCGAGGCGGAAGATCAGATCCAGAAAGTCGAGAGAGTCCGCCCCAAGGTCTGCAATGAGGCGATCCGATTCGTTGATTTCGGGCAACTCTTTTTCCAAGGTCTGGCGGATGCACTCGCATACGCCTTCGAACAACTCATGGTCGGTCATGGCTGAATCCTTTTATGTCCCAAAGCGATCAAAAGAATGAGCGTATCCCGCCTGGAAATGTCCAGCAAGCTTTCCATCTCGTGCCATACGATCAGAGGCCCGGTGAGGCAGCAGGCGCCAAGTCCGAGGGTTTCGGCGGCCAGCAGAAGGCCGAAGGAAGCCATGGCCGCCGAGAGTTCTCCTCCCCAGTTCAGCGAGGCTTTGTGGCCGATCGATTTCTCCAGGAACGTGGGCGCTTTGCGGCAACTCACTGCCGCCAGAACCGGAGCCTCGCCGAACCAGAAAAAATTCTCGCCGTAGCGCATCGTTTCTTCGCGGACGAAAGTCGAGGCGATGTTTTGGCAATAAGCGTTGAAAGCCTCCTGTCCCCGCTCGGCCAGATTCCGCATGGCGTCCCGATCCGTGATGAAGCGGCAACGCAGTTCCCGCTTTCCGCCCGCTTGCGGGGCAAGGGCAAAAGCGTCCGACAGATATTGCAGTGTTTTCTCGTCTACCGGGTCCGGGGCGAAGGAACGGCAGGAGTGACGGCGCTCCAGCAATTGTATGAGTCTGTCGTAGTCCTCTGTCACAGCAGCATCCCTCCGTCTACGGGCAAAACGATTCCGTTGATGTAATTCGCGTCTTCCCCCGCCAGAAAGGCCACGGCTTTGGCGACCTCCTCGGGTTTGCCGAAGCGGCGGCAGGCGATATTCGAGAGCAACGCTTCACCGTGTTCGGCCCGCACGCGCTCGGTCATGTCCGACACGATAACACCGGGAGCCACGCAATTGACGGTGATGCCCTTGCGCCCCACTTCGAGGGCAAAGGCGCGCACCATGCGTTCGAGGGCCGCCTTGGAGACGGCGTAGTTGATCTGTCCGCGCCCGCCGATGCGTCCGGCAACGGAAGAAAGATGAATGACGCGGCCATATCGCCGAAGCAGCATGTGCGGCAATGCTGCCTGGGTCAGTCCGAAGGCGAAGTCCAGATTGACTTCGAGCACGCAACGCCATTCCTCCTGGCTGAGTGCAACGGCGCTGCCTTCGCGGTTCATGCCGACCGCGTTGACCAGGATATCCAGGCCGCCGTGGCGCTCGGCCACGGCGCGTACAGTCTCCGCCAGCTCCATGTCGGAGCGTAATTCCACGGCAAAGCCGCCCAATTCTGCGGCCAGGGCTTCGGCCTCCTGGCGTCTGCCTGCGTACCCGCAAACCACAAGCACGCCGCAGGCATGCAATTCCCGGCAAACGGCCCGACCCAACACGCCTGTTGCGCCGGCAATGAGAGCGATCCGTTTCATGTTTCGCCTCGCGTCAGGACAAGGGCGGTGTTTTGCCCGCCGAACCCGAAAGAATTGGTCAGAACGCATTCGACTTCGCAGGGCAGGGCTTTACGCCCGACGTGCATCAGTTCGCACCCCGTCCCCACCGTATCGAAGCCGATATTCGGGGGAATGATTCCGTGCCGCAGGGTATGGATGCAGGCAATGGCCTCAATGGAGCCAGCGGCGGCAATGGAATGGCCGAGCATGGATTTGACGGCAGTGACCGGCACTTTCCGCCAGGTATCGGCGAACACGCGGCGGATGGCGGCGGCCTCCACCGGGTCGTTGAGTTGTGTTCCCGTGCCGTGGGTGTTGATATGATCCACGGCCTGGGGGGGGAGTTTCGCATCGCCCAGGGCGGCCAGCATGGCGCGGGCCGCTCCGTCTCCGTCCGGGTCCGGGGCGCTGAGGCTGTGGGCGTCCAGGGTTGCGCCGTAGCCGCGCACTTCGGCATACAGGGTTTTACCGAGCGCCAGAGCCCTCTCCCGTTCTTCCAGCACCACGAAGCCCGCGCCTTCGCCCAGCACGAGGCCGCAGCGGCCTGCATCGAAGGGGCGACAAAAGGCTTTGCCGGGAGCGGGGTCGCTCACGGCAAGCGCGCCGAGCAATTGAAAGCCTCCCACTCCCAGGGGATTGATCAGGGAATCGAAACCTCCGGCCAGCGCCAGAGAACAGCGTCCGGCCCTGATGGCATGAAAGGCCTGTCCGAGGGTCTGGAGGCCCACGGCGCAAGCGGAACAGTTGGTCATGGCCTGTCCCGCCCTGCCGTAACGAATCTGGATGGCGCGTAACGCCGCATCCAGGGGCAGCCACGAAGGGTGGGTGACCAGATTCTGGAAAAAGGCATCCCGAGCCGCTTGCGGTTCGGCTGAAAACGTCCTGGAAAAAAAGGTTTCGAGGCTGGTGCCGATATGGATGCAGTCATCCGGGGAAAAGGCGGACACCCCGGCCATCCCCAACGCTTCGGCGGCTGCGGTCAGGGCAAATCCCACTTTGAGGTCGCGCTCGACCAGGGACTGTTCGTATTCGCTGGCAAAGGTCAGTGGCTCCTTGACCTCCCCGGCGTAGCGCGCCTCCAGGCCGGAGGCGTCGAAACGCCTGATGGGCGCAATGCCGTCGCGGCCCTGGCCGAGCGCGTCGAAAAACGCTTCCGCCCCTGTGCCGATGGGAGAAACGACGCCGAACCCGGTAATGACGACGCGCCGCATCATGCCGCCTCGAATGAAAAACGGTGTCCGCCGCAGCCGTGCAGACGGCGAGGCAAATCCAGAAGGGGTCCCAGGATGACGAGGAGAAGCGGCGCAGCGGCCAGGGTACGACCGATGATCGGGGCCAGAGGATCGTTGGGGAGAGAGTGCTCTTCTGCCGAGGCAATGAGACGCAGTTCGGAGATCTCGGAAAAGGGGCGTGTCGGCGCGGATGTATCGGGTCGTTCCAGCACCAGACAGGCGGCCCCCGGCGCGACGATCTCTCCGGGCGCGATGAAACCGGATGAAACGATCTCCACCATGCTTGCGGGGTGCGAAGGAGTGTCGGAAGCCACGACCACGGCTGCGTCGATTGCGCCTTCGTGCAGGGCGTAGGCTGCTTCCAGCAGGGCAAAGGCGGTCTGATCTTCCCAGGGAGTGTAGATGCCGTTATCGCCCTTGATCCCTTCCAGAACGGAAACGATACAGGCGGGCATGTTGGGCAGAGTGTGGAAGGACCAGAGCGGATGGATGGTGCGCAGCCCGTCCCGGCTGAAGTGGTTCAGGCTGAAGGAGCCGCCTTCATCCATGGACGTGCGCAGCAGTTTTGCGCTTGCGGCGATGTCCACGGCAGCCAGCCCCACCCCGGCATAGATGCCGATGCGCTCGGGCGCGATGTTGCGCGCAGGCAGGTCGGCCTCTTCCAATGCTTCGCGGGCGGCCACGGCGGCCAGCTCCGCGTGGCGGGACATGAACTTGCGCATGCGTCGATCCGCGATGCAGCCGCGCAAATCCGGTTCCTGCTCCTGCACGGCAAGGCAACTGCTGTAGGGCGTGTCGGCCAGGAAAGAAAATGGTTCGCCCTGCACGCGGCGGCCCGCCTTGACGGCGGCGAGGGTGGCCTCGCGCGAGATGCCCAGGCAGGATACCAGGCCCGACCCGGTAATACGGATCTCAGGAGCGTTTCGCATTGGCCAGCCAGGTTGCGAGGATGCCCTCGCGGATTTTGTCCTGCGTGGGGTTGCCAAAGGCGTGAAACGAAAAGAGCAACGTGCATTCGGCCACGGGCGTGCCGTCCACAGAGGCCGAGGCCGCGATTCTCCCTCCCATTTCGTTTATCTGCGAGATAACGCAGTCGTACCGCAACTGGCAGCCCGGATACACCGGCTGCCGGAATTTTGCCTTGTCCACCATGCTCATCAGGGCCTTGATCTTGATGTCCCGCTGTTTCATGGTTTCTTCGAGCAGCAGGCCCGAGAGTTGCGCCATGCCCTCGATGATGAGCACGCCGGGCATGATGGGTTTGAGCGGAAAATGATCGTCGAAAAAATCTTCGCTCAGGCTGATGTTCTTGACCCCGACTGCGCCGACGCCCGGTTTCCATTCCAGAATGCTGTCCACAAGCAAAAAGCGCATAGATTTCCTGAGATCGTTTTCTTATAGAGTAACCCAAATAATAGCGTTGGCGCAGCAAGCGCCCCGGCGCTTCTCCCGAAGGGGGCTTTCCGGCATTTGAGGCCGTTATTTTTTCTTTTTGCCTCCCAGCAGCGTTCCCAGAACGCCGCGTGCGATTTCGCGCCCTATGGACGAACTGGCGCTGCGAATCACGCTTTTGGCCGCCGTGGTCAGGATACCGTCACGACGGTTGGTGCCCAGAAAGATATCGGACAACGAACCTGCGCTGGCGCTTCCCGTTGTCGGCCCACTGGTATTGGGCGAACCATGCGTCGTCGTTTGTGTTGCCCGTGAGGCCAGTTTTTCATAGGCCGATTCGCGGTCGATTGCCTGATCGTAGACGCCTTTCAACAGTGAATGGGTCTGTACTTGTGCGCGCTCGCTCTCGCTGATCGGGCCGATGCGGCTGGCCGGGGGCAGAATATGGATGCGCTCCACCCTGTTGGGTCGTCCCTTTTCGTCGAGAAACGATACCAGCGCCTCGCCGACGCCGAGTTCGGTAATTGCCGTTTCGGTATTGATTGCCGGATTGGCGCATAGCGTCTGAGCCGCCGCTTTGACGGCTTTCTGGTCGCGTGCGGTAAAGGCTCTCAGCGCATGGTTGACGCGGTTGCCAAGTTGGCCGAGCACGTTGTCGGGAACGTCGGAGGGGTTCTGCGTGACGAAATAGACGCCGACGCCTTTCGAGCGCACCAGTCGCACGATCTGCTCGATCTTGTCGAGCAACACGCGCGAGGCATCCTTGAACAGCAAATGTGCCTCGTCGAAGAAAAACACCAGTTTCGGTATTTCCGGGTCGCCGACTTCGGGCAGTCGCTCGAACAGTTCGGACAGCAACCAAAGCAGCATCGTCGAATACAGCAAAGGCGAGTTGAGCAACCGATCTGCCGCCAGGATGTGGATCATGCCGCGTCCCTGATCGGTTTGCAGCAGATCGTCGATATTGAGCATCGGTTCGCCGAGGAAAAGCTCGCCTCCTTGCTGTTCGAGCGACAACAGTCCGCGCTGGATTGCGCCGACGCTTGCTGCCGATACATTGCCGTATCGGGTGACGAATTCCTTGGCGTTCTCTCCGACGAATTGCAGCATCGCCCGCAAGTCCTTGAGATCCAGAAGCAGAAGACCCTGATCGTCGGCGATCCTGAACGCCATCGTCAGCACGCCCTCCTGCGTGTCATTCAGCATCAGGATGCGCGACAGCAGCATTGGTCCCAAATCCGAGACCGTTGCCCGAAGCGGGTGTCCCTGTTTGGCGAAAACATCCCAAAACAGCACTGGAAACGCGCGATATTCAGGCTCGGGCAATTGCGAAGCCTGCAAGCGTTGCTTGAATTTTTCCGATGGAGCGCCCGCCTGGGACAATCCGGCCAGATCGCCCTTGACGTCGGCCATGAAGACCGGCACGCCGATGTTGCTGAAGCGTTCAGCCAAAACCTGCAACGTCACCGTTTTGCCGGTTCCCGTCGCGCCGGTGATGAGACCGTGGCGGTTGGCGAGGCCAGGCAACAGAACGACTTCCTGATCGCCATGCCTGCCAATGAGTAGGGGTTCAATGCTCATGGGATTGTCTCGAAGCTACTGGTTTTGAGTAACCCCTCCATGATGACAAGGATTGGCTTTGTGGATCAAGTAATGCATTACGGAACGCTGACAGAACGTGGTTGTCGCTCCCGTTCTCACGCCTAAAAAAGAGGCAGGATAGGTGGGGCACCCCAAAATGGTTAATTTTTGTCATGTTATGAGATCATTCCATTAACCTATTCGGGTTGTGATGACATGGGCATATACGAGTATGCACAGGGTTTTTGAGCAACCAGCCAAGGGTTGGTTTTTCGAGAGATGCCCCATACGGGCCGAAAGGACAAACATGAGACCCCCTTTATTGTCGGCTCAATAATGGGCGCCCCCCTTTGTTCCGATTTTCGTTCAGTCAAGCAGGATGTAACTCTTCCCGGATCACTTGCCGCAGGGTTTCGGCTATATCGAAGCCGCGCATGCTCTCGCGCAATGCTGCATTCATCAATGTCTGGTATCCGCGTCCGCCAGCCTTGGCCTTGTACCATGCCACCACATCGGGGTCGAGCGTCAGGTTGATTTTGAGTTTCTTACCAACGGGTTTCAGACCGACACGGCGCGCGGCATGGGCAAAGTCTTCATCCGTCCAGATCGGGGCGTCATC
>WRNU01000018.1 GCA_009776435.1 Betaproteobacteria bacterium
CCCCCCCTGCCCCGAAGAAACCCAAGGTTTCTACGGGGCGGCGGAAATTCCTCTCCGGCATGGCCGGAGCGGCAGGCGGCGGCTGCCTCATGGCATTGGGCGTCGGTATCTACTCCCATCAGGCCAGCGCGCTCCCCGCGCTGGCTCTGCGGCCTCCCGGCGCATTGCCGGAACCGAAATTTCTTGCAGCCTGCACACGTTGCGGGCTATGCGTCCGTGACTGCCCTCCCGGCATCCTCAAGCTTGCCGCGCCGGGCGATCTCGTGCCGACCGGCACACCGTACTTCACGGCCCGAACCGGCCCATGCGAGATGTGTCCGGACATTCCCTGCGTCAGGAACTGTCCCACGGGCGCGCTCGACACGGAGCTTTCCGACATCAACAAGGCGCGCATGGGTCTGGCCGTTCTTGTCGACCAGGAGACCTGTATCGCTTTCCTCGGACTGCGTTGCGAGATTTGTTACAACATCTGCCCGGTGTACGCAAAGGAAGACACCGCCGGGAAGACGAAAGCCATCACGCTGGAAAAACGTCACAACCCCCGTTCCGACCGCCACGCCATGCTTCTGCCTATCGTGCATTCGGATCTCTGTACCGGCTGCGGCCTGTGTGAAAAAGCCTGCATCCTGGAAGAGGCGGCCATCAGGGTATTGCCACCCGCGCTGGCTCAAGGCAAGGGCGGCGAGCACTATCTCAAGGGATGGGAAGAAAAGGAAAAACACGGCGGCTCACTGATCGGTCGCCAACAGGAAATCGAAGTACGCGGACTGGAAGGCAAAGCCTACGGGGATACCC
The DNA here is from genome assembly GCA_009776435.1 of Betaproteobacteria bacterium. GTDB lineage: Bacteria > Pseudomonadota > Gammaproteobacteria > Burkholderiales > Rhodocyclaceae > WRNU01. The sequence goes on from WRNU01000018.1 coordinate 796, forward strand.
GCGTCAACGATGATGCACCTCCACCCCTCGACGATCTCGCCGATCCGCCTCCCTTCGATCCGGATCTCATCAACGGCCCTGATCCGGAGAACAAGCCATGAGCGCCCGCATCCCGGATAGACCCGGTCAGAGCGCCATCGCCAGCAAGGGATGGCTTGCGGCCCACAAGTGGTTGCTGCTGCGCCGCATCAGCCAGTTGGGCATTCTGGCTCTCTTCATGATCAGCCCGTGGCTCGCCGCCCGGATCGGCAAGGGCGATCCATCCTCCGGATCTGTTCTGGCCGATCCTGCCCTGATCAACACGGGCAATCTGACCGGCTTCAAACCGGAGGCGGTTCTGACGCCCGTCTCGACCGCCTCCTCAACCGATTCCTTGTGGATCATCAAGGGCAATCTGACCTCCAGCCTCGTGCTGGACGTTGTGCCCCTGACCGATCCCTACGTGTTCCTGCAAATGCTGGCAACGGGATTTATGCCCGCTGCCACAGCCGTCACCGGCGCGCTCATCCTGGCCGCCTTCTATCTGCTCGTCGGCGGGCGCGTGTTCTGTTCCTGGGTCTGCCCGGTCAACATGATTACCGATGCCGCCGCGTGGACACGTCGGCGTCTCAACATCAAATCCAACCACGCCCCCCACGCCAACACCCGTTACTGGTTCCTGGGCGGCACGTTCGTTGCCGCCGCGCTCACCGGAACCCTGACCATGGAATGGGTCAACCCGGTTTCGATCGCACATCGCGGCCTGTTTTTCGGCATGGGCGCGGGGTTGTGGATTCTCGTTGCAGTGTTTCTTTACGATTTGTTCGTCGCCTCCCGAGGCTGGTGCGGGCATCTCTGTCCGATGGGCGCGTTCTATGGCCTGCTCGGCAGAACCGCACTGCTGCGCGTGGCGGCCCCTGGGCGGGATGCCTGCGACGACTGCATGGACTGTTTCGCCATCTGTCCGGAACCCCAAGTGATTCGTCCGGCACTCAAAAAAGCGGGGCAAGACAGCCCTGTCATTCTCGACTCTCGCTGTACCAACTGCGGACGCTGTATTGATGTCTGCGGTAAACAGGTTTTCAGGTTAACCCATCGCTTCGACCAGAGGAGTTCATCATGAAAAAACGCTTCCTTGCCATAGTCCCAGCAACCGTGTTGATGCTAATTATCGGTGCCTGCACCTCGAGCACCTCGAGCACTTCGAACACCGGCGGTGCTGCTGCCTCAAACAACGGCGCTTCTGCCCCGGCAACGAACGACGGAGGTCTTGCCACGCTGCGCGCCGCGCCCGTTGCTGCGGCTGAAAAGACCCCCACCGGCGATGGGCTCAAGAATGCGCTCGAAACCGATCTGGTAGACCGCAATTTCGATGACCAGCCGCCACTGGTATCGCACGAAGTGGATAAGTATCCCGTCACCCTGAAAACCAACGGGTGCATGGACTGCCATTCCGAGCAAAACTACAAGAAAGAGAAAGCCACCAAGGTTCCGGTAACCCACTACGTAGCAGCGAGCGGAAAAACCCTGCCCAACCTCTCGTCCCGGCGCCACTTCTGCCTGCAATGCCACATTCCCCAGGTTGACGCCAAGCCGTTGGTCGACAACACCTTCCAACAGGCGAAATAACGTCCATTGACTGCTTCCACAAGGACTTGAATGGATACCAATCCTCCCATCCGAATTTCCGCTTCCGACCGGCGTGCAAGAGAATACCGGCGGGAGCGGAAACGCATCCTGTCGCTTTCCGTCATTGTGGTTTTCGTTCTCGGCATTGCGAGCGTGGGCGTTTTCAACATGGCGATGGACTGGACGAGCAGGGAAGAGTTCTGCGTCGGCTGTCATGAAATGAAATACGACACCACATACAAGTCCTACAAGGAAAGCCTTCATTACGTCAACCGTGTCGGCGTGCAAGCAACCTGTGTGGACTGTCACCTGCCGAAGGAATTCTTCCCCAAGCTCCTCCACAAGATCAAGGCCGCCAACGATATCTGGCATAACTTCAAGGGTTCCATCAATACGGCCGAGAAGTTCGAGGGAAAACACGCGGAACTGGCACAAAGAGAATGGAAACGTTTGTTCGCCAACGATTCGCGGGAATGCCGCAATTGCCACAATGCCGAAGCTTTCGACGATGACACGAAAAAACTCGCCAAGCACAGAGACGGATTGTTTGCTAACAAGCAGACCTGCATCGAATGTCACTTCGGTGTCGTGCATGAAAAGCCGAAAGGAATCTCGGAGGAGGATGTGCAGAAGCTGCTGAGAGGCAATCAGGCTATCTCCCTGAAAACCGATCCTCCAAAGGTCGATTCTCCAGCCGAGGAAAGCGCCGGTTCTTCACCGACCGGGCAGGAGTCCAATCCGCCCGGTTCGTCCGGCGCCGCGCCGGAGTAACAAGGTAATCAGTTCATTTGCAGGTAACGTGATGCACGATCATACAGGGGAGCCCTGCCTCGACAACTTCCAGCGCCCCCTGCATGATCTGCGGATCTCCGTGACGGATCGCTGCAACCTGCGCTGCATGTACTGCATGCCGGGCGAGGTTTTCGGGCGGGATTTCGTCTTCCTGCGCCATGCCGAACTCCTGAGTTTCGAGGAAATCGTTCGCGTTGCCCGGCAATGCGTCGCGCTGGGCGTGCGCAAGATTCGCCTCTCCGGGGGCGAACCGATGCTGCGGCACGGCATCGAACGTCTGGTCGAAATGCTGGCCGGGCTGCATGACGATGATGGCAAACCCATCGAACTCGCCATGACGAGCAACGGCACCCTGTTGGCGAAAAAGGCCCGCGCCCTGAAAGACGCGGGCCTGATGCGGCTGAACATCAGCCTGGACGCGCTGGATGAAAGCATCTTTCGTCGAATGACTGGCGGCGGCTCCGCGCCCGAGATCGTGCTCGAAGGCATTGCCGCCGCGCAATCCGTCGGGCTGACGCCGGTCAAGGTCAACGCAGTCATCAAGCGCGGCGTGAACGAGAGTGAAATCCTGCCGCTGGTTCGCCGTTTTCGTCATACCGGCGTCATCATGCGCTTCATCGAGTACATGGATGTCGGCAACACCAACGGCTGGCGGCTCGACGACGTGGTCACGGCCAGGGAAATCCTCGCGCTGATCGACCGCGAGCATCCCCTGGCGCCCATCGCCCCCTCGACGGAGGGAGAAGGAGTCGCGGAACGCTGGGCGTTGCGGGATGGCAGCGGTGAAATCGGCGTCATCACTTCGGTCACGCAGGCGTTCTGTCACACCTGCAACCGCCTGCGGCTCTCCACCGACGGCAAGCTCTACACCTGTCTCTTCGCCACGGAGGGCGTCGACCTGCGCGCCCTCCTGCGCGACCCCTCCGGTGATGATGCAACATTACGGCAACGCATCGCCGCCGCCTGGCGCTGCCGCACCGACCGTTATTCCCAACTGCGCCACGAAATGACCGAGACGCTGCCCGGTAGAATAGAGATGTCGTATATTGGGGGTTAGGAGATAAGAAGCATGGAATCTGTCCACATTTATATTTCCTTGGGACGCTTCAAGAGTATTTCTGAGATGCGTGTCTACATAGACAAACGTTACACCGAGAATGGCGACAGTATCCCCTCTATGTTCATGATAGAAACAGGGTTGAGCAATTACGAACCGAGTTGCATTGAAGCCATTCTGTCTCCTTCAGGGAAAGCTATCACTGTATCTGAATTGCTCGATGGCGCGTCTTACTACGACCAATGGTTGCCTCAAATAGACGGTCAATGGGTTGCGGATGCTGCAATTTGCGTCTACAGCCCAAATGTACTTGCTACACCGGCGGCTACATCGCTTGAGTATCTTGGAAAATTCAACTATGTGGCCTAACTTTGCGCTCAAGCCGGACAGCCCCGCCTGCGGCATTAGGTGTGCCCCGCTTATACTTGTGCACCGACGGGCTGGAAGCTCTCCACAGGAGGGGTAACCACCCCGCCCTTTGGGCACCCCTCCACAGGAGGGGAATTAAAGGAACTCTCTTGAACGAACCCGACAACCTGACTCACTTCTCCGCCACGGGCCGCGCCCGCATGGTCGATGTCTCCGCCAAACCGGACGGCAATCGCTCCGCGACCGCCAGCGGCATCCTGCGCATGCGTCCGGCCACCCTGGAACGCATTCGCACCGGCACGCTCGCCAAGGGCAACGTGCTCGCCGTGGCCGATGTCGCAGCGGTCATGGCCGCCAAGCACACCCCCGACCTGATCCCGATGTGCCACCCCCTGCCGCTCACTGGCGTCGAAGTCGAATTCAGTGAAATCCTTGCAGCGGATGCCGAGGGCTGCGTCGGCATCCAGACCAGAATCACGGCCCGCTGCACCGGCCCGACCGGGGTCGAAATGGAAGCCCTCACCGCCGCCGCCGGGGCATTGCTTACGATCTACGACATGTGCAAGGCCATCGACCGGGGCATGCGCATCGAAAACATCCAACTGGAAGAAAAAAGCGGGGGCAAGAGCGGCACATGGCGACGCGCCTCCCCCGCCGAGGAAACGTCGCATGATTAACGTGCTCTTTTTCGGCCCGGTCGCTGAACGCGCCGGCACGCGCCAGATCGACCTGGATTTCCGCGAAGGCTTGCGCTGGCAGGACGTGCGCGACACACTGCGGGCACGCCACCCCGAAGCCTTCGAGATCGTCTCCATCGTGGCCGTCAATGGGAAGCGCGTCGGCGAACAGGACACTACTCCGCTTGCCGACGGCGCTGAAATCGTTTTCATGTCCGCCTTCTCCGGAGGTTGAGATGCCTTGCCGAGGTCTTTTTAGATGAACGACGCCGTCCGCCTGCAACTGGAAGATTTCTCCCTCGACGCGGAAGTCGCCGCCTTGCGTGAAAACTCGAAGCGCATCGGCGGCATCGCCACCTTTCTCGGCTGCGCGCGCGATTTTTCCGAGGGGCGCGAAGTCCATGAAATCGCCTTCGAGGCCCATCACGGCATGGCGCTTTCTGAGCTGTTGCGTTTACGTATTGAGGCCATCACACGATTCGGCCTCATCGACGCGCGCATCGTCCACCGCCTGGGCACCGTGCGCGCGGGGGAAAACATCGTCCTCATCGTCGCTGGCGCGGAACACCGCCCCCCTGCCCTCGACGCCTGCCGCTGGCTGATCGACGAGCTCAAGGCGTGCGCCCCGATCTGGAAAAAAGAGATCACCCCCCAGGGCGAATCCTGGGTGACGCCGCATCCCTAGAGCGTTTTCGGCTTGAATGCTTACATATCGTGCAGGCTGGAGTAAGCTTGCAAGCCCCAGCACCGCTACCACCCCGTCAGGCTTCGCCTGCCACCCCTCCAAGGAGGGGAATACCCGAAAACCCTGATTCTTCCTGACATGACACCTCCCGTTTTCATCTTCGTCGGCCATTCCAATTCCGGCAAAACCACCCTCATCGAACGGCTCATCCCGGAACTGACCCGCCGGGGGCTGCGCATCGCCACTATCAAGCACGCCCATCACAAGGTTCAACTCGATACCGAAGGCAAGGACAGTTGGCGCTACAAGAACGCGGGGGCCGCCCTCAGCATGCTCGTCACCACGAACACGCTACAACTCGTGGCAGACGCCGACGCAAAGCGCGAACCGGCGCAACTGACCAGACGCTTCCTGAACGAGGCCGACATGGTGCTGGCCGAAGGTTTTTCGCACGCGCCCGGCCCGAAGATCGAAGTCCTGCGCCGTGCCCTCGGCAAGCCACCACGCTGCGAAATCGGCGATGGTCTGATCGCCATCGCCACCGATTGCCCCGAGGTTTACCCGGAACTGCCGCATTTCTCTCTCGACGACCTCGAAACGCTGGCCGACTTCCTCCTCCGATACTCCCCCCAAACATGATCGCGGACTGTACGGCGCTGATTTTCGCGGGCGGCGATTCCCGCCGAATGGGCCATGACAAGCTTTCCCTGCAACTCGGTGGGCAAAACCTGCTCCAACGCGCACTCGGATTGGCACGGGCCCTTTTCCCAAAGGTATTGGTCAGCGTCCAGCATCCCCGCGCCGACATCGACGCACCGCAGGTATGCGACGAAATCCCCGGAGCCGGACCGCTCGCCGGGCTGTGCGCAGGACTGCAACATGCCACGACCCCCTGGGTTTTTGCCGTGGCTGCGGACATGCCCTACCTGCTGCCGGAAGTCGTCGAACGGCTGGCCGCCTGCCGCAACGCCGAACATCAGGCCGTCGTACCCGTCATTGACGGACAACCCTACCCGCTCACCGCGTTCTACGCCGTCTCGGCCCTGCCCACGCTACGCAGCGTACTGGCCTGCCCCGGAAAACCCGGCCTGCTTGCGGCATTCCCAAAGCTGAACATCCACCGTGTCGACGAACGCCACCTGACCGACATCGACAGGGAACTCCATAGTTTCATCGACCTCGACACCCCGCAAGACGCCGCAAGGGCGCTCCGGCACTTTGGAGAAACCGAATCTCAATGAAAACCTCCACCGTCCCCCCCAAAACCTCCGGCCTGTCCGTCCAGGAAGCGCAAGCCTGCATCCTCGGCAAGATCACCCCCCTGGACACGGAAGAAGTCGGACTCGCGCAGGCGTTTGGCCGGGCGCTGGCCGAAGAAGTTCGCGCCAACCGCGACCTGCCGCCTTACGATGTTTCCGCGATGGACGGCTACGCCGTGCGCGCTGCCGACATCGAGAATACCCCCCAAACACTGCAAGTCATCGAAGACATCAAGGCGGGCGACACCCCCCGCTTTTCCCTCCAACCCGGCCAGTGCGCCAGGATCATGACGGGCGCGCCGCTGCCCTCCGGCGCAGACACCGTCGTCCGCGTGGAAGACACCCGCCCATTGGAAAACGACAAAGTCGAATTCCCCGTCCCCGTCAAACAAGCGACAGACATCCGCCTGTGTGGCGAAAACATGCGTCAGGGCGACGTTGTGCTCCAGCCCGGCGAAGAAATCACTCCCGGCGCGGTCGGCGTGCTGGCCACGGTCAAGCAGGCAAAAGTAAAGGTGGTTCGCAAACCGCGCGTCGCCATCCTGTCGAACGGCGACGAGCTCGAAGCCCTGGATGAACCGTTCGACCCCCGCAAAATCCCCGACTCGAACAGCTATGCTCTCATGGCGCAGGTGCAAGCCCAGGGCATCGAGCCAGACCTCCTCGGCATCGCTCGCGACAAACCGGAAGAGTTGGCCGACTTCATCCAACGCGGGCTTCGATACGACGTGCTACTCATCTCCGGCGGAACCTCCGTCGGCGTACACGACCATGTGCGTCCCACGCTTGCAACCCTTGGCGCCACCATGCACTTCTGGCGCGTCGAAATGCGTCCCGGCCACCCTGTAGCGTTCGGCACTTCGGAGCACTCCCTCGTGTTCTGCCTGCCCGGCAACCCCGTCTCCAGCATGGTCTGCTTCGAGCAACTCGTCCTGCCCGCGTTGCGCCGCCTCATGGGCCACCGCCGCCTGTTCCGCCGCACGATTTCGGCCCGGTTGGCCCACGCGGTCAAATCCAGGCAGGGGCGCGTCGAATTCATTCGCGCGACACTCTCCCGCGATGCCTCGGGCAACACCGTTGCAACGCCTGGCGCATTGCAAAGCAGCGGCGACATCCGTTCCATGGCCTGCGCCGATACGCTCGTCATCGCGCCGCACGACAGCGCCAATCTTGCGGCAGACGCAATCACGCAAATGCAATTGCTCGAAGCTGCTGCGTTCCAGGACACAGCGGATATAGAGGGGTACTCCACGCGGCAATGATATAATTTTTGGATTATGTGATAAATATCACGTCATCATCCATCAAAAGTAACCAACTCTCCTCATGCAACGAACTAAAAATAAAGCGGCATGGAACGACGTGGGGGATCGCCTTCGACAGCTGTTAGTCGCAGGTCTTTCTGGTGACGAAAAACAATATCTGTCTTTTCTCAAAAAACTGAGTGAGTACTTGCGGAGGTTTTTTGCAAGACGTCTCACTCATTTTCCGGGAGATGTAGAAGATTTGGTTCAGGAAACCTTACTGGCCGTGCACAATCAACGCCATACTTATGACATGGATATTCCACTGACTGCCTGGGTGCATGCCATCGCAAAATACAAGTTCGTCGATTTTCTGCGCGCTCGTGGCCGTCAGGCAGCGATGACCGATCCGCTTGACGAAAACGACAGTATTTTTTCCGAATCGCATCAGATTGAGGCACTGGAAGCTCGTATCGATGTCCGAAAGTTGCTGGAGCAGTTGCCAGACAGATACAAATTACCAATTTTACATATCAAGTTGCAGGGTCTGTCGGTCGCCGAGACGGCCAGGCTTACTGGTATGTCGGAATCGGCTGTCAAGGTGGGCGTACATCGTGGCATAAAGGCGCTTGCCACAAAAATCAGTGATCCCATATGAAAACGGACGACCTCATCATCATGCTCGCCGCCGGTATTACGCCAATCGCCCCGCAGTCGGCGCGACGGCGTTTTATGTCTGCGATGGGCCTGGGCGTCTTCTTCGCTCTGTTACTGATGCTTGCAACACTTGGCATGAATCCCGGTCCGTCAGCCTCGTTGCCGATGTTCTGGGTAAAACTTGCTTTTACCGTCGCCATTGCCGCCACCAGCCTGATCGCTGCATTCCGGCTTGCCCGACCTGGTGTTCGGCTGGGCATGGTACTGGTCGCAATGGCCATGCCGGTAGTCGCAATGTGGGGGTTCGCTGTCGTGGAGGTGATACGAGCGCCTGCCACCGGACGGCTGACGCTCCTGCTCGGCCAGACCTGGGTTCTGTGTCCATTTCTGATCGCAATGCTGTCAGTGCCGGTCTTCATCGCGGTATTTTGGGCGATGAAAGGACTCGCCCCAACTCAACCAACACTGGCCGGCGCAATGTCGGGACTACTGGCCGGGGCAGTTGGAGCAGCCGTTTATTGCCTGCACTGCCACGAGATGGCGGCGCCGTTTCTGGCCGTCTGGTATTCGCTGGGAATGCTGATTCCTGCTGTAATCGGAGCGATCGCAGGTCGAAGGTTGCTACGGTGGTAATCATCCAAACCTATGATGGCCAGCCTCGATTCTGCCCGGCTACCCGCCTTTGAAGCAGGTCGAACATACGCAAATCCCGGCAATCGCCCATACCTTCTCAATAATTCCTTAACAACTTTTGCGTAAGCTCCGACCTATGCCAGTCTGTTTTCTATCGGTTGAAGACAGGGTTTTCTGGCAGCGTCGTCCTGTTTTTCACATTATCGGAGGTTTCCATGAAAAAGCGACTTTCCATCCTGGCTTCGGCAGCACTTCTTGCCTCGCTCACCCTCACCCCAGCTTTTGCCACGGATTCAGGCAAGAGTGGAGAAATGCAGAAAAACGACAAGATGCAGTCCAGCGACATGAAAAAAGACGGCATGAAGTCCAACGACATGAAAAAAGGAGACATGAAGCAGGATGGCGGCATGAAATCCGGGGGCGACATGGGCAAGGACGACATGAAAAAAGACGGAGAGATGAAAAAGGACGGTGGGATGGGAAAAATGATGTAAACAGGGAAGCGAAGCAGCAAGATCGCTCCTTGCTTCTCGATCCGCCATAGCGGAAGGCGATTTTCCACCGCCCGGCGGGGGCGCAAATCCAGGCTTCCCTTGCGCCCCCGATCTCAGCCTCACCATTCCCGTATAAAAAGCCAGGTACAACTATGTACCAAATTCTCATTGTTGAAGATGAGGTCAGAATTGCAGAGACCGTCAAGGAATACCTGGAGCGCGACGGTCATGGCGTTCGGCACGTCACAACCGTTGCGGACGCCCTGAAACTCATCGATGCAGAAACAGATCTGGTTGTTCTGGATCTCATGCTACCTGACGGACAAGGAGAGCGTATTTGCGAACGGGTTGTCAGCCTATTCAATACCCCTGTAATCATGTTGACTTCCAAGCGCAACGAAGACTCGAGAATAACCGGATTCGCCTGCGGAGCTGACGACTACCTGACCAAGCCGTTCAGCCCCAGGGAATTGGTAATGCGTGTCAGATCCGTGCTCAAACGCGCCAGACCCCGCGATCGGATCATCCGTCTGGATTACGACATAGTTATTCACATTGACCGGAGAACCGTCACGAAGCAAGGAAGGGTAGTCAGGCTTACGCCGAACGAACTCGCCATCTTTCTGTGTCTTGTGGATAACTGGAAAACGGCAGTCAGCCGTGACAAATTAGTGGAATACATCAATGCCCCGGATATCCTCGATCGAACTGTAGACGTCCACATCAGACATCTCAGACAGAAACTCGAAGAAGATCCTAAAAATCCGCAGGTTATCAAAACCGTTCATGGATACGGATACATCCTCGGAGTAAAACGCCATGCATAGAAAATGGCCGTTTACCCGCTTGTTTACAATATCTTTAACGGTTATAACCGCCGTAACCATGACAGTGTTTATTTTTTTCGGTCTTTGCATCATAGACCGATTTTTCTCTTATTATGTAGACAAAGTACATAAAGAAACGCAGCATATGCTTGTTATGCAGGTGATAACTCACTATAAAATGTTCAACACCTGGAACGGCTACGATGGAACAGAAACCGGAGCCATCGCCAAATTGTCCGGCGACTATTTTACCATCACTGACAATCATGGCGTTACGGTGTACACCAGCGAAGAGAACGTAGAGCGTTGCTGCCCCAACCCCAATCACGTTTATACACACATAAAATATCCTTTGCTTTTAAACGGAATACAGGTTGGCGAGTTGACCGCCGGTTACTTCACAAACCATATCACTTCTCCGGAAGAGGACGCCTTTCGAGGCACCGGCATTTCTCTCGTTATTCTTGCTATTATCTGTATAAGTGTGTGCGGTGCGCTGGTATCCATCCTGTTTTTTTACCGGCTTTCAAAACCCATCCACGATATTGCGGCTACAGCCAAAGAGATTTCAAAAGGGCATTTACAAAGCAGTGTCACCATTGAGAGCAACGTTGCGGAAATGCATGAGATTGCCGACTCTATCAACGCACTCGGAGCTTCCCTGTTGAACCAGGAGAAATTTCGGCAACGCCTCATCGTCGAACTTTCACATGAGTTGCGCACACCTCTCCAAATATTGCTCAATCAGATCGAAGCCATATTGGACGGCATTCATGAGGCGAATAACCCTCGCATGGAGTCAATGCATGCTGAAGTCGCCCGCATCAGCGAACTCCTGGACGAACTTGAAGACCGTCTCATTTACGAGGACGATACCTTTGAGTTGAATATTGCCCTCACGGATGTTTCCGAAATCGCCATGAAAGTAGCTCTAGGGTATGAAGGCAGCTTTGCGCAAAAAGGTTTGGCTTTCTCCAGCGAAATTGAACCGGCAATCGTCATCCCCGCTGATGCGATACGTTTTGCCCAAATACTTATAAATATACTTTCCAATGCGTTGAAGTATACGGCGAAAGGACACGTTTCTCTTTCTCTGAAACGAAAGGACGCCTCGGCGGAACTGATCATAGCCGATAGTGGCGAAGGTATAGCTCATGAAGTTGTCGAAAACATCAACAACCGCTCCGGGCACGCTTTCAAGGCTGTAAACAGCAAAGGTGTGGGCCTTTATATCGCCAAGCTCATTATCGACAAGCACGACTGGAAACTTCACATTGACAGCGGAGACAACAATGCTGGGACACGCATAAGCGTCTTGATGCATAATATAGAGCAGTTGCGGTTCTTTCATGAGCGAGCATAAAATGAAAATCATCACGGGAACGCTTAGATGTATTTCTTCCAATTTTGGAAAGATCTTACTTGCATGCAGTATTTTTGCCATAGTCACAGGCATCTGGATATATTATAGTCAAGCCATTCTAACACCTACAAAAAACAAGATGCTAACCAGTGAAATATCTTCCCAATCAATAAATAACTCGATATATGAGCAAATTATTCCTGGTTTTGACAGAGAACCGATACGTCTTAAACAGTTTCAAGGCAAGAAAATGTATATCAAATTCTGGGCAACATGGTGCCCTTTATGCTTGGCTGGCCTCGAGGATTTCACGACTCTGACTGAACAAATATCGTCATCACCTGATATTGCTGTGATATCCATCGTTTCCCCTGGATTTAACGGAGAAATCTCCAGAGACGATTTCATTGAGTGGGCCAAAGCCCAAAATCTTTCTTTTCCAATTTATTTCGATGAATCGGGCGCTTTGAACAAGGAATTCGGAATTAAAGGGTATCCTGCCGCAGTCTATTTAAGCAGTGATGGCACTGTGATTAAAAAAACGGCAGGAGATGAGCAAAATGCTCAGATTCTGCATAACCTGACTTCCCTTGGAAGTAAGTGAGGAAACTCATGAAAAAATTACCCGTACGATCCGTGCTGACTGCCCTATTCTTGGCGACAACACTTCTCCTGGCGGCTGTCCTTGCGCTTTCCGACAGCAGCGATGGCATGACGACGAACATGGAAAAAAAACCAATGAATACCACGACCAACCTTCGAGACATCTATTTTGCCGGAGGATGCTTCTGGGGTGTCGAGGAATACTTCTCAAGAGTTCCCGGCGTGCATGACGTGACCGTAGGTTACGCAAACGGTACAAAGGAAAACCCCACCTATGAAGAAGTCTGTTCTGGAAAAACAGGTCACGCTGAAGCCGTACATATCCGGTATGACCCGGAAACCGTCAGTCTGAAAATCCTTGCGGAACAGTTTTTCAAAATAATCAACCCGATCAGCATCAACCGACAGGGTAACGATGTAGGTAGCCAATATCGGACCGGTATGTACTACGTGAACGACGAGGACAAAACTGTTCTCGCATCCGTCATGGAAAATGTTCAGAAGAAGTACACCAAGCCGCTGGCTGTAGAACTAATGCCGTTGAAAAATTATTATCTTGCCGAAGAATACCATCAGGACTACCTAAAAAAGAATCCTGGTGGTTACTGCCACATAAGTTTTGAAAGCCTCAAGGACATTCAAACCAGGAAAAGCGACTTGGTGAATCCGAGCAAATACTCCAAGCCTTCCGATGCAGAATTAAAAAATAAGCTCACGCCTGAAGAATACAATGTCACCCAAAAAGGCGATACAGAAAGAGCCTTTTCTGGAAAATTCTGGGGCCACAAGGCACCGGGAATTTACGTAGATGTAGTGACAGGTGAACCATTATTTTCCTCTGCCGACAAATTTGACTCTGGCTGTGGCTGGCCTAGTTTCACCAAACCCATCGATCCGGCAGTTATTACCGAACATAAGGATAACAGCTACGGCATGAAGCGGATTGAGGTGAAGAGCCGCGTGGGCAATTCTCATCTGGGGCATGTGTTCAATGATGGGCCGAAAGATAAGGGCGGTTTACGTTATTGTATCAACAGCGTTGCCATTCGTTTTGTTCCATATGAAGAAATGGACAAACAGGACTATGGAGATCTGAAATTTCTTGTTAAATAGCCGCATCATTGGGTAAGCAACCACTGCACCAGGCTCTTTACTTGCCCCTCATCGTTGGCCGGGACGGTTCTCACAATTTTGTGTTCTTCCTCGTGCCCATCTGGAAATACCACAACCACTCCAGAAGTGATGTGCTTAATGAGTTTGGCCTCAGCCTGCACGTCACCACGATATCTTTCTGCGATCACTTTATAGGGAGCACCGTCTTTTTCAACAGCATGACATTTATTGCAGTTGTTGCGCCTAATCAACGCTTGAATTGCATCAGTATCAATGGCTTGAACGGGAATACAATAAAGGAGGGCAGCGAAAAAAAACAGAATTTTTTGTTTAATAGATCGACAACCCATTCTTTTGCCTCATCAGTTGATCGTGTACAGTAGCGACTTCCCTGGTAACGAACGCAGCGGCCAGTCTGGTCAGCGTTACAAAAAAACGATCCTTGACGCGTTCTGTAACGGCTTTTTGAAAAGCAGGTAACCAAACGCCTAGATGCCGGGACAGAAAGTCATGTTGAGCAAGAAGATAAGGGTAGGAATCCATACCCTCATTTTCGGTCTGCGCGAGCTTTGCAACAAGAAACTGCATGAACTCCAGTTCAGCAGGCAGCGTGTCTTCAAGGTCATTGATGACCGATGCCATCGTCAATCCAAAATTGCTGTAAAACCCTTTGATTTCGAGCAAGAGCAACGCCCTGTGACCATTCTGGATGTAGCTGCCTTCATAGAGCGAAACGCTCGGTTCCGGCATGTCGGTTTCAAACGCACTCAGGTACAACGATTCATAAACCTCAAACGACGCAGCGGTTCGCAGTTCGTTCAGCATTTCGGCACCGGCCAATTCCGGTGCGCAAACCAGCAATGACGACCGCATCTGCTCCGCATAACTGCCATCGAGAAAACAAGCGTGGATCTCCTGATTCGGAAAAGAAAAACCAAGTGCAAGCAACTGGTAGATACGACTGCGCGCAACCAATTTTTCGCTGGAAACACACTGCAATTCATTGCTACTCACCTGGTTTCTCCAAAATTTCTCAAGTCAGTGCTGACTGCATCATGTCGGCGCTGTTCTTGCCGATCAGCACATCCATCAGTTCGGACGACAGCCCTTTTACTTTCTTCTCGCGTTCAGTTCTGAGCAGTTTCAGCGCATTGTAGACATCGAAACCGAACAGCTTTTCCAAGTGTTCGAGCGGAATCTTCGGTTTGTCCGATAAATTGCCCTTGGCATCTTCGATACCCGGACCGAGAAAGGGCGGCACATAGAAGACGTTCGGTCCAGTACCGAATTCGGAATGTAACGGCAAAGCAACTTTCCATTGTTTGACGAGTTTGTAGACCGAACTGGCGAGATCGTCGATGAAGCCAACTTGCATTGCCCGTCCGTTACACTGGGCAACGCAGGCCGGGGCAACTCCTTTTTCGATGCGCGGAAAACAACCCATGCACTTGTTTGTCTTCTGTGTAACCGAGTTGTAGTACGGCTTTGCATAAGGGCATGATTTAATGCAGGCTTTGTTACCCTTGCAAAGTTCCTGATTGATGATCACCGCACCATCCTGCTTGCGTTTGTAGATCGCGTCGTTTGGGCATGCTTCAAGGCAAGCCGGATGGGCACAGTGGTTGCACATACGTGGCAGGTAATAGAAGAAATTGTTCGGATACTTGTTCATGCCGACATCTTCGTCCCAATTCGGCGCAGACCGGGGGGTCGGACTCGGACGCACCCTTCCCTTCTTGCCTTCGAACAAATGACTCGAATAGTCGAATTCAAACGGCACACCGTATTGGTAGAGCGATGGCAGCGTCCCACTTTGCAGTACGCCATCCTTGAAACCGCCCCCTTTGGTTTCCCAATTCATCGGATAGCCCATACCCGGCATCGTCTCGACGTTACGCCAGTACATGTAATCCTGTCCGCGGTTACTACTCCATAACCGTTTGCAGGCCACGGTACAAGTCTGACAGCCGATGCATTTATTGAGATCTCCGACGAATACCAATTGACGCTCGGATACTTTTGCTTTAGTTTCGCTTGACATGGTTGACTCCAGTGCTTGTCTTATCCACCGATCCGCTTATATGCCTATATCGGCGTTGCGCCGGTGTAGCGTTTCACTTCAACACGGGCATCCCGCTGTGTACCGCCGGGACCGTAGTAGTTGGGCCGGAACAGCAGATGGCCGTAATTACCGACAACATGGGTCGGAGTAATCCTCACTGGCAATACACTCTGGCTGCCACCTTCAAGCAAATCCATATATAGCTCGGGTGTAAACCACATCGACACCCTGCCCCGTTGCTCGCCTTCTCGCACCTTGACACGGCAGATCACCTTACCGTGATCGTTCCAGACCTCGACCCAGTCGTTGTCTTCGATATTGCGTGCCGTGGCGTCGATCGGCGACATTTCGACTGAAGGACCACCACGTTGCAATCTCAGCATCAGCACATTATCTTTAAAGGTTGAGTGGATCGCGTGGCGGCTGTGCGGGGTGTTGAATCGCAACGGATAGCGATCAGCATCGACAGGCGCCTTGTAAGCTGGAAGTTCGACTCCCATCTCGAAGAATGTCGGGTGATCGAAGTAGAACTGTTGTCGCCCTGTCAGCGTCGGCCACGGTTTCTTGTCGACGACATAGTCCTGGAACGGCGTATAAGGCACGCCCTCCTTGATCGGCGCGGTCCAATTCGCCTTGAAGCGTTGCGGCCCTTTTTCGCGCAACATTTGCACCGTGATGCCTTTGCTCTGCGGCGCGTTGTCGAGCATGCGTTGAGCAACCGCCTCATCTTCGACCAACTGGCCGTTGTCAGTCATCTGGTTCCACAGCTTGGAAAGATCACGCACCCACTTGAGCGGCTCATCGTTGAAACGCGTGAATTTCTTGCGCGTCGCCGCTTCCTGGACTTTTTTCGACAGCGCGAGAAAAATTTGCCAATCGGTTTTCGATTCCCACATTGGCGAAATCGCTGGCTCGGTCATATTGACGAAAGTGTGCTCTTCGGTGATGTTGAGATCGAATTTTTCGTACCAATGCGCCGATGGCAGCACGATATCCGAATACAGTGCGGTCGAATCCATACGGATGTTGATGTTGACAATCAGATCCAACTTCGGCCACAGGTTCTGCAGCACGTATTTCTGCCCTTTGGCCTGATTCAGCCAGTTGCCGCGGTAAACGATGAAAACTTTCGGGTCACGTCCGTTGCGCGGGAAGATCGGCATCTGATTCGTCGCCAGCGATTCGCGTAGATACCGGTTGGTGTCAATATTGACGTTTCGCATTTCATCGTTGACTTCGCCGTGCACATAAGTCCAGATGGTGGTTTGGCAGAAGCGATGTTTTTCCAACCCTTCCGGGAATGCAACCGAGGCGATGCCTGGCAGCATTACCGGCTTCCACTGTCCGACATAGTGGTTGACGCCGCCGCCGTTCCTGCCATCGTTCGCGGTCAATGCGGACAACAGGTGGAAAGTGCGCAGTATCACGTCACTGTAATACCAGTGGTTGGTGCCGCCGCCAGTGATGATCATCGCAGGTTTGGCCGTCGCATACTCTCGTGCCAACTGGATGATCGTTTTGGCTGACACGCCGGTAATCGCCGCAGCTTTCTCGGGTGTGTTGTCCCTGAGTATGCGTTTTTTCAGGATATCAAACACCGGCTGCACCTTTACGGCCTTGCCATCATGCAAACCGATCGTATAGGTCCCTTCGAGCGCCGGATCGAGATTGCCGAGATCGATGTAGCCGACTGGAAAGGTGGTGACATTGCGCCCCATAAATGCGATGGTTGCCCCTTTCTGCTCCGGCTCGTCGCCCCAGCAACCTTTCGCAACCACCGCCTTGTTGCTTGTCCGATCCCAGATGTAGAACTTGTCGGGGGAACCGCCTTTGACAACATCGCTTTCGCGCAGGAAACGCTTGTTGTCGGAACGAACCAGGTAGGGCAAATCCGTCTGTTCTTTCAGGCTACGCGCATCGTAAAGGCTTTCCTTGATGATGATGTGCGCCATACCCAGCGCGAGCGCGCCGTCGGTGCCGGGCTGCGGGTGCACCCACATATCGGCCTTGATCGAGGTAGCGTTGTAGTCCGGCGCGATACTGATGATCCTGGTGCCGTTCAGCGCCGCTTCCGAAAGAAAATGCGCGTCGGGAATCCGTGTCACCGCCGGATTTACCCCCCATGCGATGATGTACCTGGAATTGAACCAATCGGCAGTCTCGCAAGTATCGCCTTGAACGCCGCAAGTCTGGGTCTGGCCTGTAGGATGATCGGCATACCAGTCGAAAAAGGTATGCGTATGCGCCCCGATAAAGTGGGCAAAGCGGTGACCCGCCGAAAATGATACGGGCGCAACCGCCGGCACAGGCGTGAATACACTGATACAGTCAGAAGCTTCGTTTTTTATTGTGTCGACGATTTTGTCGGCGATCATTTCCAGCGCCTCATCCCAGGAAGCACGTCGCCATTTGCCTTCGCCCCGCTCACCGACGCGAATGAGTGGATATTTGATCCGATGCGGTCCATATTGATAGTCGACTGCGCATGCACCTTTGTTACAACCGCGCGGGTTGTATTCAGGAATCCCCTCAAATGACGGCATATCCCTGGACTGTTCCTCGCGCAGTACAACGCCATCTTTAGTATAGACAAAGTGTGGGCATGCACCCGTACAATTGATTAAATGCGAGCCGCGTGTTTTTTTATCCCACACCCATTGCGCGCGGTAAAAGTTTTCAACGCCCTTATAATCGTAAGCTGCCCTGGGGTCGCCCGTAGCCGCGAGCGTCTTGAAGACGAAACTTTGACTGAGAGCAGCGGCGAACGACGCAGTACCCGCACACTCGAGGAACCTGCGGCGAGACATTATTTTCATAACAGCCTCCGAATAACTTACAACGTTGCTGAATGCAGACACCAGGCACCACTCGCCGTCACAAGACGGTGAGCAACGGTTTTGATCGTTTTTTTACGTTGGTTTTACATACCCATTTTAGAATCGGACATCATGTTTTCTGCAACTGCGGTTCCCGCTACAGTAAAAAAGCAGATCGAAAAAAGAATGGCCGTAACCTTGCCCATGACTGCCTCTTGGGTGTGAAGATAGAGGGGGTTGCTTGTCATCTGTTCGTAAAAAAAACTTGCCGGGTTACACAACAGAAGCAAATTTGTTTTGTCGAACTGCATATACATAATGCCGCCACTTTCAATCCGTTCGGCCTTGCAGCCGGAAAATTATACTTTTGTCCTATATTCTCGAGAGTAATCAATAATGATCACAGTTAACTACACCCGGAAGATACCGGCGTCGTACTGGTACGCCCCGAAAACCCGGCCTGCTCGCGGCACTCCCGGAACTGGACGCCCGGCGCGTCGGCGGATACCCATCAGGCCGGTCTTGACAGGGAACTTCGCAGCATTATCGACCTCGATACTTCGGAGGATGTCGCAAAAGCATTACAACACTCCGGAAACGAATGAAAGCCTCCATCGTCCATCCCTCCGAAGCCCCCTGCCTGTTCGTCCCGGAAGCGCAAGCCTGCATCCCCGACAGAACCCCTCCATTGGACTCGGAAGAAGTCGGACTTGCGCAGGCGCTTGCTGAAGAGGTTCGAGTCAACCGCGATCTGCCGCCATGCAGCGTCTCCGCGATGGGCGGCCATGCCCTGCGTGTCGCCAGACTTGCGAGATTCCCCGGACACTTCAATTCATCTAAAACGCCAGGCTGGGCGGCACACCCCGCTTCCCCCTCCAACCCAACCAGCGCGCCAGAATCATGACTGACGTGCCGATGCCCTGCTCACGGCCCCGAGCTTCCGCCACAAGCGAAATCACGCAGGCAAGACTTCCGGAAAGCGCCGACAGGCAGGACACAGCGGCTACGCAAAACTACGTATCCGAACACGTGCAAAAAACTTGATTTCGACGGTTTGCAACTTCACAAGTTATGGGGTATGGTCAAGTTAGCTTTAGGTTCGTCCTGGGGAAGCCTTAGACAATAAAGCGCCAGTTTTGTTCCCTTGCTCTGGTGTTTTTTTCTGGGGTTTCTCCTAAACAATGCTGATAGCGTGCCAGTCATGCAGGGAGAAGCTAGATGTCGGAAAACTCATCCTGTGGTTTCAAGGGCATTCTCAATGCCATACCAAGCAAACTCGTCATTCCATTGTTTTTGCTTGGCGGAGTTGTGTTGGGGCTTGGCCTTTATACTGTTTATGCGTCGCGGGCGCTTTCGTACCTCAGTAACGACCCTTCCGCCTGCGTTAACTGCCATATCATGGCGCCTGCCTATAACTCGTGGAGCAAGAGCTCGCACGCGAACTGGGCCACGTGCAACGACTGTCACGTTCCGCAACACAACAAGCTGGCCGGATTGCTGTTTGAAGCCCAGGACGGGCTTCACCACGCCGCTGTGTTTCTTGCGGGCAAGGAGCCGCCCGCTCCACGGCCACGTCCGGCTGCCATCAAGGTCATTCAGAGCAACTGCGTCCGTTGCCATACCCCGCTCACTACGGAAGTCGTGAACGCGGGCAAGGCAACGCACACCGACATTCTGGATGGCCGCGACAAGGACGGCTTTGGCCGCGACAAGGCTTGCTGGGACTGCCACAGGCATGTGCCGCACACCAAGAACAGCGGACTGGCCTCCGCGCCTAACGCCATCGTACCCTTCCCGCCCGCTTCTCCTGCGCCAGAATGGCTCAAGCGTATCGTGCGGTAATACAACTTTGCGGAAACCGCAGTAGAACTCTTCGTCTCAATGGGAGTATGACATCATGAGTAAACTCGCAGAAAACACCAAGCGGAGCCCTCTCGGTTGGCTTCTTCTTCTCGTTGCAATGGTAGTCGTCTTCGTGCTGGGGCTGCTCGCCTCCGGCATCACGGAGAAACGCGCAGAAATTGCCAGCACCTTCAACAATGTGAGGGAGCCAATCAACAGCGAAAAGCCCGTTTTCGTCGCCTCCGATGAGGAGTGGAAAGAGCACGACAAGATGAAAGTGAAATTCTCCAGCGGTCCCATCGAAGGGCGCAATGATGCATGGGGAGTCAATTACCAGCGGCAATACGAGACCTGGAAGCAAACCAGGGAAACGGACTTCCAGAGCAAATATCTCGGCAACGCCCCGGAAGACGTGCTCAAAGAGCGGCCAAACATGGTCATACTCTGGGCCGGATACGCGTTCGCCCGTGACTATTCCGCCCCGCGCGGTCACTGGTACACGCTCCACGACATGCGCAAATCGCTGCGCACGGGCGCACCCGGCATCGGTGAAAACAAGGACATGCAACCTGGAACCTGCTGGACCTGCAAGAGTCCCGACGTGCCACGCATGATGCAGGAACTGGGTGTCGGAAAGTACTACCGCACCCACTGGAGCGAACTGGGGAAAGAGGTCGTGAACCCCCTGGGTTGCGCAGACTGCCACGATCCGAAGACGATGAAGCTCTCCATCTCCCGCCCGGCGCTGGTCGAAGCCTTCAAACGGCGTGACATTGATGTCAATACAGCCAGCCCACAACAAATGCGCTCCCTCGTTTGCGCCCAGTGCCACGTCGAGTACTACTTTGCCGAGGGCGGCATGCCCGACGGCAACAAGTACCTGACCTTCCCGTGGGACTATGGCTATTCCCTGGAGAACATGGAAGAGTACTACGACAAACCCAGGTACGGTAAAGACGGGAACGCGCCGTACTCCGACTGGACGCACGCACTGAGCAAGGCTCCGATGCTCAAGGCACAACATCCGGACTGGGAGCTTTACATCCTGGGTACGCACGGCAAGCGCGGCGTCTCGTGCGCGGACTGCCACATGCCCTACAAGTCCGAGGGTGGCATGAAGTTTACCAACCACCAGATCATGAGTCCGCTCAAGAACGTTGCCGGAACGTGCCAGACCTGTCACCGCGACAGCGAGGAAAAGCTCAAGAGCTACGTCTATGACCACCAGGACAAGCTCCTCGAGATCCGCAACCGTGTCGAAGAAGAGCTTGCCAAGGCGCATCTCATGACGGAAGCGGCGCTGAAGAAAGGTGGAGCCTCCATGGAAGAAGTCAAGGCCACGCATGCACTGCTCCGTCAGGCCGGCTGGCGTTGGGACTACGGCGTAGCCTCCCATGGCGCTTCCTTCCACGCCCCGGTGGAAACGGCGCGCATTCTCTCGGCTGCTCTCGAGAAGAGCCTGCTTGCGCAGATGGAAATACAAAAGGTTCTCGACGCCAAGGGCGTCACGTTTGCAATGCCTGACGTTACCGACAAGGCCAAGGCGCAAGCCTACATCGGTCTGGACATGGAGAAATTCAAGGCCGACAAGACTCAATTCATGGCCACTATCGTTCCCAAGTGGATCGAAGACGCCAAGTCAAGGGGCAAGCTGACCGATCCTGATCTGCTGAATCAATATAACAACTACCAGTATGCTGATCCGGATAACACGCACAGGGCGCCAGCGAAGCCTGAGCCACAGCCGAAATGGTAAGCACATCTGCCGCGCGCCAGCGCGCGGCAGTGCTTCCTTGAACAACCCCGATACCCGCCGAAAGGCGGGTATTCTTTTCACCCGAAAAAGAACATGCCTCTCCCCCTCTCCCAGGCTCCCGGCGCCCATTCCATGACAAGAAAACTCTGGCAATACCCGTTGGGATACCCGGAAGCCGCCCTGTTCGTCGCAGGTATTGTCCTGGTCGGTTTCATGCTGCAACTGACCGTCGGTCATTTCGACTTCGGACTTCTGCACTCCCCGGCAAACCTCATCGCTCTCGCGATCCTGGCCGGGCTGATCATTCTCGGCGTCCGTTTTCAAAGCGCCCCGCTCGTGCGCTGGATGGCAGGCATTCCGCTGGCCATCACGCTCACCGTGGCGTTGCTGCTCTTCGGTCTCTACATGGAATTGACCCCGCAGCTTCCCCGGCTGCCATCGCAAGCATCCGATCTCGTCTCACGGCTCGGGTTCAGGATGGTGACTTCCTCGTGGCCCTTCGTGCTCTTGTACGGCATCACGCTCATCGCTTTGGGCATCACCACCTTCAAGCGTCTCCTGCGCTTTTCCCGGCGGGACATCACCTTTATCTGCAACCACCTGGGGCTATGGATACTGCTCGTCTCTGCCGGATTCGGCGCGGCAGACATGATACGTGTCGTCATGCATGTGAATACCGGAGAAACACAATGGCGCGTCTACAGCAAGGACGAAGATGTCCTGGAACTCCCCATCGCCATCACTCTCAAAAAATTCACGATGGAAGAATACCCGCCAAACCTGACAATCATTGACCGTCGGGCTGAATCCGATTCTCGACCTCGATCCGAAGACAACCCTCAACCAAAGGACAGTTCTCCGATCAGGCCCAAGCAGGCGTTCTTCCAGATCGACCCCAAGCGCCCCGACGGACGACTCGGCGACTGGGCCATCACGCTCGATGAATACCTGCATACCGCCGTGCGCGTCGGCGACGAATACCATCTCAATCCGATGCCCGAATCCACCCCTGCCGCAAGAGTCACCGCCCGAAACCGTCTTACCGGAGAAACCAGGACGGGCTGGGTTGCCGCCGGCATCAATATCGAATTTTTCTCGGTGCTGCCCCTGGACGATCATCACGTCCTCACCATGACACAGGCGGAACCCAAACGCTACGCCTCGGACATCACCATCATCCCGAAAGGCGGCGCGCCCATCGACGCCGTCCTGGAAGTCAACAAACCCATCTCCATCGGAAACTGGATGATCTACCAGTACGGTTACGAAAAGGCGCTTGGAAAGATGTCGCAATGGAGTGAAATGGAACTGGTCTACGACCCCTGGCTGCTGCCCGCCCAAATAGGCATGGGGCTCATGGCGCTCGGGGCGCTCCTGCTGGCATGGAACGGCGCGGGCAGGCGGAGGCGCATCAAATGAGCTGGAACGAATTTCCCTTTATCGCCATCCCCGCTACCGTGTGCTGGCTTGCCGCCGGTCTGCTCGCCTGCCGTCGCGCCCAATCGTCCCGATCCGTATACGTAGTCGATGCGCTGGCGCTCGTCGGCATCGCCCTTTTCGCTGGCTTCATCATTGCGTTCTGGAACGCCCTTTCGCGCCCGCCACTGCGCACGATGGGCGAGACCCGGCTCTGGTACGCGCTGTTCATGGCGCTTGCCGGATACATCATCTACCGGCGCTGGAACTACCCGTGGTTATTGCTTTTGTCGGCCACCGTGGCAACGATATTCACCGCCATCAACCTGCTGAAGCCGGAAATCCACTCCATCGCGCTGATGCCCGCCCTGCAAAGTTTTTTCTTCATTCCTCACGTCATCGTCTACATCATCGCTTACGCCCTCTTCGGCGTCGCCACGCTGGCTGCCGGCATGCTGCTCGTTCGGCGCAGGAAATGCGGCGACAATCATCGGGAACTGCTCGCCTTCACCGACAACCTCGTCTACATCGGCTTCGGCTTCCTCGCGCTGGGGCTGCTGCTGGGCGCAATCTGGGCCAAGGAAGCGTGGGGCCACTACTGGTCGTGGGATCCCAAAGAGACGCTCGCCTTCATCACCGGCGCGGCCTACCTCGTCTACATCCACCTGCGACACCAGGGACGGGAAGACAACACCGTCATCTGGGCGCTTCCCGTCGCTTTTCTTCTGTTATTGTTGAGTTGGTTCGGCACTACCCTCTTCCCCGGCAGCAGCCTGCATCTTTACTCCTGACGGATGACTCTTGACATGGAAAACGACGGCATCGCGCGCATCGGCATCCTCACCGTCTCCGACCGGGCCAGCCTGGGCGAATACGAAGACAAGGGCGGCCCCGCCATCCGTGACTGGCTCACCCAGGCGATCAAAAGCCCCTGGGAAGCCGTTGCCCGCGTCATCCCCGACGACGAAGTGCTGATCGAAGCTACGCTACGGGAACTCAGCGACCGCGAAGCCTGCTGCCTCATCGTCACCACCGGCGGAACCGGCCCGGCACTGCGCGACGTCACGCCGGAAGCCACCGAAAAGGTCTGTTCCAAAATGTTGCCGGGCTTTGGCGAGCGGATGCGTTCGGTCTCGCTCGCCTCCGTTCCGACGGCGATTCTCTCCCGGCAGACTGCCGGCATCCGGGGCCAGTGCCTCATCATCAACCTGCCCGGCAA